>JAGRKZ010000002.1:5001-7477 GCA_020442065.1 Bauldia sp. | reverse complement strand
TTCTGGCTGAAGGCGGCCTTCGGCAACCCGATCACCAGCGGCGCTGGCCCCTGGACCCACGAGTTCCGCTCCGGCGGCTGGACCCTGCCGTCGCTGTCGATCGAGACGGCGATGCCCGAGGTGCCGCGGTTCGCGATGTACTCCGGATGCGTGCTCGACCAGCTCAGCTGGCAGCTGCAGCGCTCGGGGCTGCTGACCGCGACGGCGAAGCTGGTTGCGCAGGGCGAAACGGTCGGCACGACGACGGCGGCCGGAACGCCTGCGGAGGTGGCACTCCAGCGCTTCGGGCACTTCAACGGTTCGATCACCCGCAACGGCACGGCGCTCGGCAACGTCGTCTCGGCCGAGATCACCTACGCCANNAACAACCTCGACCGCATCGAGACGATCCGGAGCGACGGCAAGATCGACGGCGCCGATCCGTCCATCGCCGCCCTAACCGGCAAGGTCGAGGTGCGCTTCGCCGACAGCACGCTCGTTAACCAGGCGATCGCCGGCGACCACTGCGAGCTGAAGTTCGCCTATGCGCTGCCGTCGGGAGAGAGCTTCACCTTCACCGTGCACGCCGTCTACCTGCCGCGGCCGCGGATCGAGATTGCCGGCCCGCAGGGCGTGCAGGCGACTTTCGACTGGCAGGCGGCCCGGGACACGGGCGTCGGCCGCATGTGCACCGCCACGCTTGTCAACGACGTCGAGGAGTACTGATCCATGCTGAGGCTCGACCTCACCGCAGAGCCGCGCTGGCTCGACCTTGGCTACGGTGTGCGGCTGAGGCTTGCGCCGCTGACCACCGCGCTGATGGTGGCCGCACGCAGCGACGCCGCCGTCGAGACGCTGCCCGCCACGGCCACCGACGAGGAGCGGGCGCTGGTCTTCGCCAAGGCGATCGCGCGGATCGCCGTCTCCGAGTGGGAGGGCGTCGGTGACGCCGACGGCAACCCGGTTCCGGTCACGCCCGCGGGCATCGACGCACTGCTCGAGGTCTGGCCGATCTTCGAGGCGTTCCAGGCCGCCTACGTCTCGAAGGGCCTCTTGCTGGACGCGGAAAAAAACTCCTCCGCGCCCTCGCCGATTGGCACTTCGGCGGGGGCGACCGCTACTGCGCAGCCTGCGGCCAGGCGTGCCCGGACTGCCCGGCGCGGCTGAATCGTCCGGAGACCTTTGAGGGCTGGCAGGTCTGGGACCTGGTGGGTCGCCTCGGCGGCCAGCTCCGGATCATTCCCGGCGCGGTGATCGGGTGGGACATGGGCGCGGCGCTGGCGCTCGCCGCGGCGCTCGGCATCGAGCCGATGGCCGCGGCCGAGCTGCTGCCAGAAATCGAGGCGGTGATGGTCCGCAAGCTCAACGAAGCGACCGGAGACAGCCATGGCTGAAAAACGCGTTAGCGTCCGGCTCGCTGTGGTCGGCGGACGCGAGGTGCGGGCCGAGCTCGAAGGCGTCGGCGAGGCCGGCAACCGCGGCTTCGGCCGGCTCGGGCGCGAGATGGAGGCGGCGAATGCCCGCCTCGCCGCCTTCTCGGCGCGGGTCAAGATCGCGACCGCGGCAGCCGTCGCCGCGGCTGCCGCCTCGGGCATTGCCATGGTCCGCTCCGGCCTCGCCACCGTCGATGCACAGGCCAAGCTCGCGCAGTCGCTCGGCACCACTGTTGCTTCGATCCAGGTGCTGGAGCGCGCGGGCGAGCTCGCCGGTGTCGCCATGTCGGGCATCGAGCAGGCGACCAAGGACCTCACCCGGCGGCTGAGTCAGGCAGCTTCCGGCGCGGGGCCGGCGGCAGAGGCGCTCGGCCGGCTCGGGCTCTCGGCCTCCGAGCTGCTGGCGCTGCCGCTCGACGAGCGCGTCGGCCGGATCAATGCGGCGATCGCCGAGTTCGTGCCCGCGGCCGAGCGCGCTGCTGTCGCCGGCCAGCTCTTCGGCGAGGAGGGCTCGATCGCCATGTCGCGCATTGACACCGCGACGCTGCGCCAGGCGACCCAGGACGTCCGCGACTTCGGCGTCGTGGTCTCGGAGGCCGACGCCGACCGCATCGAGCGCGCGAACGACGCGATCTCCCGGCTCGGGTTGATCTGGCGCGGGCTCTCGAACCAGCTCGCCGCCGCAGCCGCGCCGGCGCTCGAGGCGGTGGCCGACGCGATGGCGGCGCTCGCCCGCGCCACCGGCCCGCTCGGCATCGCCATCCGCGGCCTCTTCGACAACCTCGGAAGGCTCGCCACGTACGCCGCCACCTTCGCCGGGATCATGGCCGGGCGCTGGGTGGCAGGCCTGGTCGCGGCGGCGGTCTCGGTGCGCGGACTCGCCACCGCGCTCGTGGTGCTGCGCGGGGCGCTGATCCGCACCGGCATCGGGGCGCTGATCGTCGCCGCCGGCGAGATGGTTTATCAGTTCGGACGCTTGGTCAGCGGCGCAGGCGGCTTCGGCGAGGCGCTGTCGCTGCTCGGCGACGTCGCCGCGGAAGTCTGGGAGCGGATCAAGCTCGGCG
>JAGRKZ010000002.1:3024-4892 GCA_020442065.1 Bauldia sp. | reverse complement strand
GCGACCGGTGGTCTCGCCCGGATTCCCGGCATGGAGGATGCGACGCTCGCCTTGAGCGAGGCGGCGATCCGCGCCGGCTCGGCCTTCTACGAGACCTCGGCCGCCGCCGGCGAGGCCAGCACCCGGGCCGACGGGCTCGCGGCGTCTGCTTCCGCCGCAGCGTCGGCTGCCACCGCGCCGCTTGCCTCGCTGCAGGCGCTGCGCGACGCGGTGAAGGGCTCGGCCGAGGAGGCGGAGACCGCGCTCGGCGGGGCCACGGTCGCGGCCGAGAAGTTCGGCGATGGGGTGGGCCAAGCCGGCGGCGCCAGCGCGGCAGCAGCGCCGGACATCGCGGAGGCGCCCGAGGCGGCGAAGTCCGGCTGGGAGCGCGCCAACGAGGCGGTCCGCGACTATGCCGACAAGGCGAAGGAGACCGGCGAGGGGATCGGCGAGGCGCTCACCAGCGGCTTCCGCGGCGCCGAGGACGCGGTGGGCGAGTTCGTGAAGACCGGCAAGGTCGGGATGCGCGACCTCGTCACCTCGATCCTCGCCGACCTCGCCAAGGTGTCGGTGCGGCGCTTCGTGCTGGCGCCGGTGGCGAACGCCCTCTCCGGCTTGCTCGGCAGCCTCGGTCCGGCCTTCGCCAGCGTGCTGCATGCCGGCGGCGTGGCCGGAGCTTCGGCGCCGCAGCGGTCCGTCCCAGCGTTCGCCTTCGCCGGGGCGCCGCGGCTGCACGCGGGTGGGGTTGCTGGCCTGCAGCCGGACGAGGTGCCGGCGATACTGCAGAAGGGCGAGCGGGTGCTGAGCCGAGCGGAGACCCGCGACTTCGAGCGCGCCAATGCCGCTGGCGGGATCACCGTCAACATCATGACAACCGACGCCGAGAGCTTCCGCCGCTCGCGCACCCAGGTCGCGAGCGACATCGCCCGGGCGGTCGCCTTCGGACGCAGAGGCATGTGACAACATGGCCTTCCATGAGGTCCGGTTTCCGGACGACATCAGCCGCGGCGCGCGGGGTGGCCCGGAGCGGCGGACGCAGGTCGTCGAGCTCGCCTCCGGCGACGAGGAGCGCAACGCCTCCTGGGCGGACTCGCGGCGGCGCTACGACGCTGCCTACGGCATCCGCCGCGCCGACGACCTCGCTGCTGTCACAGCCTTCTTCGAGGCGCGCAACGGCCGGCTGCACGGCTTCCGCTGGAAGGACTGGGGCGACTTCAAGTCGAGCCTGCCGTCGACGACGGTGACGCCGATCGACCAGGTGCTCGGAACCTGCGACGGCACAACGACGACGTTCCAGCTGGTCAAGCGCTACGAGAGCGGCGCGCAGGCTTGGCTGCGGCGGATCTGCAAGCCGGTCGCGGGCACTGTCATGGTCGCGCTCTCAGGGGTTGAGCAGCCCGCAGGCTGGTCGGTCGATGTCACGACCGGCGTCGTCACCTTCGCGACAGCCCCCGCCGCCGGCGTGCTGGTCACCGCCGGCTTCGAGTTCGACGTGGCCGTCCGCTTCGACACCGACCGGCTCGACGTCACCTGGGACCTCGACCGGCTCGGCTCGATCGCCTCGATCCCGCTCATAGAGGTGCGGCGATGAATGAAGAGCCGGGATTCGTCGCCGGCGTCCTGCGCGACCTCGCCGCGTCGACCGCGGCCATCCTCGCCGCCTGGGGTGCGCTCGGCGGCGCGACGAATGCGCTTACCACCCGCATGCGACTGCGCGATGCGGTCCGCCACATCCTCCTCGGCGGTATCATCGCCGCCGGCATGGGCAGCTTCTCGATGGCGCTCGTCGCCCGCTGGCTCGGCCTGCCGCCCGAGGCGGTTCCGGCCGGCGGCGCCGCCGGCTCGGCCGCCTATCTCGTCGGCGTGTTCGGACCGGCGGTGATCGAGGT
>JAGRKZ010000002.1:1678-2898 GCA_020442065.1 Bauldia sp. | reverse complement strand
CCGCCCTGATCCTGCTCCTCTCGCTGCTCAGGTAGCCATCCCATGCACATGACCGACGGGGGGCTTCTGGCCCTCGCCCGACACGAGGGCATCGTGCCGGCGCCCTATCTCGACGTGAAGCAGGTCTGGACCTTCGGCGTCGGCCATACCGCGGCGGCGGGCGCGCCCGATCCCGGCAGGCTGCCGCGCGGCATGCCGGCCGATCTCGATGCCGGCATCCGCGAGGCGCTGCGGCTGTTTCGGGCCGACCTCGGCCGGTACGAGGCGGAGGTCACGCGCGCCGTGACCGTACCGCTCGCAGACCACGAGTTCGATGCGCTGGTGTCCTTCCACTTCAACACCGGCGCGATCGCGCGGGCGGCGCTGACCCGCGCGCACAATGCCGGCGATCGGACGGCTGCGGGTGCGGCGTTCATGAACTGGCTCCGGCCGGCGTCGCTGCGCCTGCGTCGCGAGGCCGAGCGCGATCTCTTCCTGCACGGGCGCTATCCCGAGGGGGCGATCCCGGTCTGGGCGGTTGATGCCAACGGCCAGGTCGATTTCTCGCGGCCGGTGCGCCGGCTGACCGAGCCGCAAGCGCTGGCGCTGCTGCACCCCGTGCCTCCCGCCGAACCTGCGAGCCAGGTCGCGTCCGCGTCTCGGCCGAGCGGCTGGCTCGCCGCGCTGCTCGCTTCCCTTTCCGCGGCCTTCCAACGGAGCTGATCCCCATGCGCTACGTACTTCCGACGTCCTTGACCTGGTGGGCGGGCCTTGCCGCGATCCTGATCGGGCTCCTCGCGCTCGCGCTGCCCGAGTCCGGCCCGCTCGGCGACCTCGCCGGCGTGATCGCCCAGCTGATCGGCGCCAACGACGCTGCACCGGCCACGCTGATCACCCTCGGCCTCGGGCTCATCGGCCTGCGCGATCGGCTCGAGCGGGCGATCCAGAGCCGCGAGACGCGATGAAGAGCCTCCCGCCCACGCTGCAGGCACATCTCGACGGCGGCACGACCACGCTAGCCTGGTGCTGGAAGATCGAGCGGGCCGACGGCGTGGTCTTCGGCTTCACCGACCACGACCGCGAGCTCGAGTTCGGCGGCGTCACCTACGAGCCCGACTCCGGCTTCGCCGCCTCGGAGATCCGGAGCGGCACGGACCTCGCGGTCGACGCCCAGGACGCTGAGGGCGTGCTGACCTCGGACACCATCACCGAGACGGACATCCTCGACGGCCGCTGGGACA
>JAGRKZ010000002.1:0-1625 GCA_020442065.1 Bauldia sp. | reverse complement strand
CAGCGGGTGCTGATGCGCCGCGGCGCCATCGGCCAGGTCCGCCGCGGCCGGCTCGCCTTCGACGCCGAGGTGCGCTCGCTCGCGCACGTGCTGAACCAGACCGTCGGGCGCACCTTCCAGCACGCCTGCGACGCCGAGCTCGGCGACGCCCGCTGCGGCGTCGATCTCGACGATCCGGCGTTCCAGGCGACCGGGTCGGTCACCACTGTGACTGGCGACCGCAGCTTCGCGGCCTCCGGGCTCGGCGGCTTCACAGCCGGCTGGTTCACCCTCGGTCGGCTGACCTGGACGAGCGGCCCGAACGCCGGCCGCGTCGCCGAGGTCGCGAGCCACGACGTCGCCGCTGGCGCTCAGCGGCTAACGCTGCTCGAGGCGCCGGTGCGGCCGATCGCGGTGGGGCATGACTTCGTCGTCCGCGCCGGCTGCGACAAGCGGCTGGAGACCTGCCGCGACCGCTTTGCCAACGCCGTCAACTTCCGCGGCTTCCCGCACATCCCCGGCCAGGACACAGTAGTGCGCTACCCGAACCGCGGTGACGCGAATGCGGGAGAGGTGCTGTGAGAGCCGCTGATCCGGACCGTGTTATTGCCGCGGCGCGCGGCTGGCTTGGCACGCCCTATCACGACCAGGCGAGCGTGCGCGGCGTCGGCTGCGACTGCCTCGGGCTCGTCCGCGGGGTCTGGCGCGAGCTCTACGGCCCCGAGCCGATGCCAATCCCGGCCTACAGCCGTGACTGGGGCGAGACCGGCATGCGCGAGCCGCTGGCCGAGGCGGCGCGGTCGGTGATGCTCGAACTGCCGACGACCGGGATCGTCCCGGGCGCGCTGCTGCTCCTTCGGATGCGCAGCGGCGCGGTCGCCAAGCACTGCGGCATCGTCACCGCGCCCGACCGCTTTATCCACGCCTACGAGCGCACTGGCGTCGTCGAGGTGCCCATCGACGCCGCCTGGCGCCGGCGCGTCGCCTTCGTCTTCCTGTTCCCAAACCCGAGCTGATCCCATGGCCTCGATCATCCTCGCCGCTGCTGGCACCGCGATCGGCGGGACGGTCGGCGGCTCGATCCTCGGCGTCTCGGCCGCCGCGATCGGCGGCGCCGTCGGCTCGATCGCTGGCGCCGCCATCGACAGCTGGCTCGTCGCCTCGATGGCGCCAACCCAGCGGATCGCGGGCCAGCGGCTCGATACCCTGCAGATCACCTCCTCGACCGAGGGGGCGGTGATCCCGCGCGTCTTCGGCGCCATGCGCACCGGCGGCAACATCATCTGGGCCACCGACTTCCGCGAGGAGACCGAGACCACCCGCCAGGGCGGTGGCGGCAAGGGCGGCGGCGGGGGCGGCGGGACCGAGGTCACCGAGTACTTCTACTACGCCTCGTTCGCCGTGGCGCTCTGCGAGGGCCCGATCACCGGATTGGGGCGCATCTGGGCCGACGGCAAGATCCTGAGCCGCGACGGCATCACGATCCGGCTGCACAAGGGCGGCGAGGACCAGGAGCCCGATCCGTTCATCGCCGCGAAGATGGGCGCGGCGAACACCCCGGCTTATCGAGACACCGCCTATGTCCTCTTCGAGGAGCTGCCGATCGAGCGGTTCGGCAACCGGCTGCCGCAGCTCTCCTTCGAGGT
>JAGRKZ010000155.1 GCA_020442065.1 Bauldia sp. | reverse complement strand
CGTCCAGTTCGTCGTCGGGCGGTGGCTGGAGCGGTGGTGGCTTCTCCGGCGGAGGCGGCTTCGGCGGTGGCGGTGGCGGCGGCCTTAGCGCCGGCGGCGCCGGCGGCTTCGGCGGCGGCGGCGGCTATGGCGAGGACAACGGCGGCAGTGGCGGCTTCGGCGGCGGCGGCGGTGGCTTCGGCGGCTTCGGCGGCTTTGGCGGTGGCAACTCGAATACAAATACCTCCAGCGGAGGTGGTGGCGCCGGCATGGGCGGTGGCATCTTTGTCATGCAGGGCGGCCATCTAATCGTTGCCGGGTCGCTAACGGTCAGCGGCAGCACGGTGACGGCCGGTTCCGGCGGTACGGCTTCCGGCAACGGCTCGGCCTTCGGGGCAGGCATGTTCCTGCAGGGCACCGGCACGGTCACCTTCAATCCCGGTGACAACGAGACGCAGACGATCGATGACGGGATCGCCGACCAGACGGGCTCGGGCGGCACGGGCAGCTACGCCCTCATCAAGACCGGCGAGGGCACGCTGGCACTCGGCGGGGTCAACACCTACAGCGGCGCGACCAACGTCAACGGAGGCCTCCTCCGGGTCGATGGCTCTATCACATCGGCGGTGACGGTGACGTCGGGCGGCACGCTGGGCGGGCGCGGCTCGACCGGCGCAGTGACGGTCCAGGCCGGCGGGACGCTGGCCCCGGGGGCAAGCCCCGGCATCCTCTCGACCGGCACCATCGCGCTCGCGGCCGGGGCAACCTTCGCGGTCGAGCTGGCCGGGACGACGCCGGGCATCGGCGGCTACGACCAGGTCAAGGTCACCGGTACCGTCAGCCTCGGCGGGGCGGACCTCGACGGCGATGTCATCGGCGGCTTCGTTCCCTCGGTGGGGAACGCCTTCACGGTCATCGACAATGACGGGGTGGATGCGGTCGCCGGCACCTTCGCCGGGCTCGCAGAGGGCGCGAAGTTCGTCCTCGACCAGCGGGCGATGACCATCACCTACAAGGGTGGCACCGGCAACGACGTTGTGTTGACCGCGACCGCCGCCAAGGTAGCCGGCACCAATCAGAAGGACATCATCAACGGCACCGAGACAGTGGCCGGGCAGGCGCTCGTCACCGACGGAGATGACCGCGTCAAGGGCATGGGCAGCAAGGACAAGCTCTCGGGCCTTGCCGGCGACGATACGCTGAGGGGGAACAAGGGCAACGACACGCTCAAGGGCGGCGACGGCGACGACCATCTCAAGGGCGGCAAGGGGAACGATGTCCTCAAGGGCGAGGCCGGGGCGGACACGCTCGATGGCGGCTCCGGCAAGGACGAGCTGACCGGCGGCGCGGACGACGACACCTTCGTCTTCGCCAACCCCAAGCAGCCCGACACGGTGACGGACTGGACCGAGGGTGACGTGATCGCGCTGGTGAAGTCGGCCTTCCCCGGGATCGGGCCGAAGGGCGACCTCGACGCCGATGCCTTCCATGTCGGTATGCGGGCGATGACGGCAAATCAGAAGATCGTCTACGACCCCGACACCGGCCGGCTGAGCTTCTACAAGGACGGCTCGCACACCCTCGACCCGGTCGATTTCGTCAGGATCGGCAAGCACCTCGGCGACCTCGACGCTGGCGACTTCATCGTGATCTGAGGGCTGGCGTTCGCGCGGTCACCGCAATGCGCCGTGCGGCGCCTGAGGTGAGGAGGTCGCTTGTCGTCGCATTGATGCGCGGCGCCGAACCGGCCGACGTCCGGTTGGCCCAAAGCCGGCGCCGCCCGCCGCCGCACCCATGCGCTCACGGCTTCACGGCTTGGTCGCCGCCCCTCCGCTTGAAGTACTGGATCTCGCGTTCGTGCTTCTCGGCGGCTTCGCGGCTCGGAAAGGTGCCGAGGTTGCGGCGCTTGCCGGTCCTGGCGTCGGGCTTGCGGGAATAGAGCCGGGACTCGCCTGATTTCAGCTTTCGGATCATGACAGCCGCCTCCCGGCGTCCTACATCAGTTCGAATGTACGACGTGATCGACGGTTCCGCTCCGGCTTTCGCTCCGACCGCGGCGCTCGCCCCCGTGGAGTGGCGGACGGCCGCTGCACCGGTCGGCTATCCCGAGGCGGTCGCCGCGATGGAGGCGCGCGTCGCCGCCATCGCCACAAGGACGGCGGACGAGCTGGTCTGGCTGGTCGAGCATCCGCCGCTCTACACCGGCGGCACCAGCGCCGATCCCGGCGACCTCGTCGCCCCCGACCGCTTTCCGGTCTATCCCACCGGCCGCGGCGGCCAGTACACCTATCACGGCCCCGGTCAGCGCGTGGCCTACGTCATGGTCGATCTCGGCCGCCGCAGCGCCGATCTCCGCCGCTATGTCCAGACGCTGGAGGAATGGGTGATCCGCACCCTCGCCGCCTTCGGCATCGCTGGTGAGCGCCGCGACGGCCTTGTCGGCGTCTGGGTGCCCCTTCCCGGTGGCGGCTACGACAAGATCGCGGCGATCGGCATCCGCGTCCGCCGCTGGGTCACGTTCCACGGCATCGCCGTCAACGTCGATCCCGATCTCGAGCATTTCAGCGGCATCGTGCCGTGCGGCGTGAGGGGTGCGGGCGTCACCAGCCTCCGGGCGCTCGGGGTCGCGGCGACCATGACGGAGATCGACGCCGCGCTTCGCCGCGAATTCGAGGCCCTGTTCGGGCCGACCGTCTCCGCCGCGTCGGAGCCTTGATTCGGCCTCTCAGGCGCCCGGCCGAAACGCCTGATCGGACTCCCAAAAACGCCGCTGGCGGCTCTTCTCTTCCGGCAGCCGCGCTACGCGTCCGGCAGTACCTTGAATCCGTTTGTCGGCACATCGTCGCAAGGCTCTGACTCGACTCGTGAAACGATCGCCGCCCGCGGCCCGTCGCGGCATTCGGCCAGAAACAGCTCGACCGTCTCCGGACGGCCGGATACCACTGCTTCAACGGCACCGTCGGCCCGGTTCCGCACCCAGCCGGTCAGGCCCAGTTCCCTCGCCGTGTCGGCGGCCCAGGCCCGGTAGCCGACCCCTTGCACCCGGCCCCTGATCGTCACCCGCACGCTGGTCGTCGCCATTCCGGGGCCGCCTTCACCCGCAGGAGCGCCAGGCTTCCCCCTGCCCGGGGTCGCGGTCGATCGGATCCGCGAGCGGCGCGGCCTTGGTCGCGGGAAACGGCGTCCGGAAGGTGAAGGCGTAAGGGGTGGGGCCGAAACGGGTCAGGTGTTCGAGCCGCTCGCGCCCTTCGGTTGCCGTCGGCATGTCCCCCGCATCCACCCACCACAGCGCGAGGTAGGGCGCGCCGAACAGGTGGAACCACTCCTTTCGCCGCTGAACGAAGCGCCGGTGCGCGGTCTGGTAGGCGAAGGCATGGAGCGCTTCGGGCGAGGTCCAGACGGTCACGTTGACGATGATGGCGGGATCGTCAAAGGCGTTGATCGCAGTGGCGTTGCCGCTGTCGTCCTTCAGCCGCCAGACGAAGCCGGGACTCGCCTCGGCGAGGGCGTTGATCGCGTCGAGGTTGTCGACGAAATCGCCGAGCCGCGGATCGTCGATCGGATAGAGCAGACGCCCGATATTGATCTGGGCCAGATGCATCACAGCCTCCATTGTCGTGCGCGGCCGCCCCCGTTTGTCACATCGGAGCGGTCCACGGAAGGACTTCAGGCCCGAGAGGCTGCATCCACTCCCTAGTTCGCGGCCATCCGCATCAGCGAGCGCGCCATCACCGAGTCGAGGAAACCGGCCATGCACCCAGCGGCATGGGGTGCATCGGCCATCGCGGCAGTCATGGCGGAGCGGGACAGGAATGGTGTCCGCGCCGGCATCTCGGCAGCGATCGTTGCCTGGCGGACGAAGTCGGCGAACACATCCCGGCCATCCTGGGTGGGTTGGAGCCGCAGCATCCCCTGCTTGCCGGGGGCATCGGCCAGGAAGATCGTGTCGCCTTCCTTGATGGTCTCGACCACCTTGAGGGTATCGAGCGAGTCGGGATCGACCGTTGTCGGGTCGGCCGAGAGGATGACGAGGTCGGCGAGCTTGCCGACCGCGATCGAGCCTTTCCTATCCTCCTCGAAATGATGCCAGGCCGGCCAGATCGTCATTGCCTTGAGCGCGGTCATCACGTCGACGCGCTGGTCAGGCCCGAGTATGTCGCCGCTGCGGGTCCTCCGGGTCACGGTTGCATCCAGCACCCGCATCGAATCGGGGAACGCCACCGGCGCGTCTGTATGCGACGAGAAGATCATGCCCCGCTTCACCGCCCACCCGGTCGGCGAGATGTTGTCGGCGAGCGCGGGTCCGACCGTGTGGTCGCGGTGCCAGTCGCCCCAGTAGAACGTGTGCATCGGGAAGAATGACGGCGTCACGTTAAGCCGGCGGTAGGCGTCCATCTGGTCGTCGCGGACGAACTGTCCGTGGATCAGGACCGGCCGGCGCTCCGGATCGGCGCCGTATTTCTCCGTCGCCGCCTCGACCGCCGCGATCAGCAGGTCGGACGCCGCCTCGCCGTTGGCGTGGGTGATGATCTGCACGTCGTTGGCAAACGCCCAATCGACGGCGTCGATCACCTGCTCGGGCGTTGCGGATGCATAGCCCGAATAGCCGGGCGGGTAGTCGCCAACCGGGTCGTAGTAGGGGCGGTCCCGCCAGGCGGTGAAGCCCTGCGGAGAGCCGTCGATAGTGAGCTTGGCCCCCGCGATGCGGAAGCGGTCCTGGTAATCACGAGAGGCGTTGGCCTTCAGGTAGTCGCCGCCGGCCATCAGGACGTCGACATAGGTCAGGACGTCGATCTTGAATCCTCCCTCCGACCCGACCTCGCGCAGGATGTCCACCGTCGACGGGATGGAGCGGCCTTCCTCTGCCGTCGTGTACCCATAGCGCGCCCAGAGTTCGGCGCCGGCGCGGGCGATGGCCTTCATGCCCTCGCGATCGACCGCCGACATGATCTTCATCCAGGCGACATTGTGGGCGTTCTCCTCCAGCACGCCGGTCGGCTCTCCATCCGCGTCCCGTCGTATGACGCCGCCGGGCGGATCGGGCGTGTCGCGGGTGATGCCGGCAACCTCGAGCGCCTTGGAATTGGCCGCCCCGAGGTGGCCGGACTGGTGGATGAGGTAGATCGGCACTTTGGTCGATATGGCGTCGAGATCCTGACGCGTCGGGTGTCTGTGCTCGGCGAGCGACGCGTTGTCGTACCCGAAGCCCATGATCAGGTTGGCCTTGTCGACGGTCGCCTGGTTGGCGGCAACCCAGTCGCGGATCACCTGTTGCAGCGAAGCAATGTCGGTGACGTCGCCGTCGGGGGGCGCCAGTAGGTTGGCCGACAGCGCCTGGATGCCACCGACGAACACATGCCCGTGCGCGTCAAAGAAGCCTGGTATGAGAGCCCTGCCATCGAGCTCGGTTATCGTCGTGCCGGCCCCCTTGTAGGCCATGATGTCAGCGAGGCTGCCGACGGCGATGATCTTGCCGTCCTTGACCGCGACGGCTTCGACGACCGGCGCAGCATCCTCCATGGTCAGGATCGGCCCGCCGGTGAAGATCCGGTCGGCTTCGTCCAGGGCGAGTGCCGGAGCAATCGACAACAGGCCCGTTGCGAGCGCGATCAATGTTGCGGCCGTGACTCTCATGCGTATGTGTCCCTTCGATGCTGCCTTCCTGTCAATTATCACGATATACGAGCCTTGCATCGTTTTGACCCACCTCAAGCCGGCATTCTGCTGCGATCTGCTAGAATTCCTCCCGCAATCAACGGAGTTCCTGATGAATCATCGTCACCGCAAGGTCCTGCAGGCCCTTTTCGCCCACCCGGTCAGCCACAATATCGACTTCAAGGATGTCGTCAGCGTCCTCGAGGAGCTCGGTGCCGAGATCGACAACAAGAGCGGCAACCGGATCGGCGTCAAGCTCAACGGGCACAGTGCCGCCTTCAGCCATGCCCACCACGACCTGCCGATCGAGGAGGTGATGCAGGTCAAGAAGTTCCTCACCGCCTGCGGTGTCGATCCGGCCGACTATCCCGCCTGATCGCCGTTGGCCGGGGCCAACACCCGGCCTACGCCACCACCAGCATCACCCAGGCAAAGGCGAAGGCCAGGGTCGCCAGCGCGATCGGCGCTCCGGCGCGCGAGAATTCGGCGAAGGAGATTATCACCCCGCGCTCCTTCGCCGCTTCGACCACGATGATGGTGGCAAGACTGCCGAACACGATCAGGTTGGACGAGAAGCCGCTCGCCAGCGTCACCGCGATCCCGTCGGAAATGCCGTCGATATAGGGGCCGAGCAGGATCGCGGCCGGCGTGTTGCCGACGATGTCGCTGAGCACCGCGGTCAGGGCGAACACCCAGCCCGGGTTCTTGAGGTCGACGCCCTTCTGGGCGAGATCGCCGATCACCTGGTCGGGGAGGCCGGTCGCGGCGAAGGCCGCGTTCACGATGAACAGCCCGAGCAGCATGATCAGCAGCCCGGCATCGACCTCGCGCAGCATGTCGCGCGAGGCGAAGCGGCGATTGAGGAGGAGGATTCCGGCCGCGCCCAGGGCGACGTGGACGCGGTTGGCGCCGGTGAAGACGAAGGCGAACAGCACCAGGCCGGCAACCACTAGCCCCTTGATCGCCTCCCACCGCGCGAACGGGACGGCGGCCGCCGGTGCGCCGGCCACGGTCTCGCGGACCCACTGGCCGCGATAGAGCAGCGCGAGCACCGCCCAGATCACGACGAGCGCGAACAGGGCCGGTACGATCGCGGTGAGCGTGTACGCGACGAACGGCAGATTCAGCCGCGTCGCGACGATCATGTTCTGCGGGCTGCCGATGATGGTCGCGACCGACCCGGCGTTGGCGGCGAAGCCGAGCGCCAGCAGGAACGGCACCGGGTTGAGCTTGCGGGCCGCGCAGGCGCTGACCAGCAGCGGCGCCATCGCCACCGCCACCACGTTGTTGGTGAGCAGCGCCGAGAGCGCCCCGACCGAGAACACGATGACTGCCAAGAGGACCACCGGGCTCGCCTCGACCGTGGCCAGCCGCGCCGTCACCGCCGTATAGAAGCCCGACATGGTGAACTGGGCCGACACCACCATCAGCCCGAACAACAGCGCCATCGTCGGGAAGTCGATTGCATTCCAGGCCGCGTTCTCGTGGATGACGTCGGCGACCAGAAGCGCGAGCGCCCCGATCAGCGCCGCCCCTGCCCGGTCGACCTTGAAGCCCGGCACGGTGCCGAGCGCCATCGCGAGGTAGACGAGCGCGAAGATGATGACGGTGAAGGCAGTCGACCCTTCGCCGAGACTGATGGCATCCGCAACTTCCATGATTCGCCCCGTGCGATGGCGCGCCGGCTCGCCCCTCGCCCTTGTCGCGCATGATCTGCCGGGCGCGCAACCCTGACGCGGGGCGACGTGGTCGCGGCGGCGGCGATCCTGAGGGCGCCGGCCGGTATCGGACGATCCTCGCGGCTCAGGCGAATTCGAGGATCACGGCATCGACGGCGAGCACGTCTCCGGGCTTCACCTTGACCGCCTCCACCGTGCCGTCGCGCTCGGCGCGGAGGATGTTCTCCATCTTCATCGCCTCGACCACGGCAAGCGGCGTGCCGGCCTGAACCTCCTGCCCCGCCTCGACCAGCAGCGAGATGACCAGGCCGGGCATCGGGCAGCGGACCTCGCGGCTGGTGTCGGCGACCGGCTTGGCCTTCATCAGCTCGTCCAGCTCGGCGATGCGCGGCCGCATAACGCGGGCGACGAGGTCGAGCCCCCGCCAGAGCATCCTGATGCCGCCCACCGCCGGGCGAAGCTGCACCGTCAGCGGGAAGTCGCCGACCACCCCGGTCCACAGCCGGTCGCCCGGTTCCCAGTCCGAGACCACCGTCACCGGCGTCTCGTGTCCTGGCATCGCGACGTCGAAGGCGATCTCCGGCAGCATCACGTCGCCCACCGTCCGGAGCGGCACGCGATGGTCGCCGAGCCGCACCACCCAGTCGTCGCCCGCGCCCTTGCCGTTCCGGAACGGGCTCGGGGTCGTGCTCCGTCGCTGCCGCTCGGCAAGCTCGATGGACAGCGCCACCGCCGCGAGCCGATTAACCGCCTCCGGCGTCGCCTCGGCGCCGGTGAAGCCGTCGGGGAACTCTTCGGCGATGAAGCCGGTCGAGAGCCGCCCCTCCTTCCAGCGCGGATGGTCCATCAGCACCGAGAGGAACGGCTTGTTGTGGGCGACGCCCTCGATCTCGTAGTTGTCGAGCGCGTCGGCCATCGCCTCCACCGCCCGCGCCCGGTCCGGGCCGTGGGTGATCAGCTTGGCGATCAGCGGGTCGAAATAGAGCGAGATCTCGGAGCCTTCCTCGACGCCGGAGTCGATCCGCACCGTCACCCCGCCGTCGTGGCCCTCCCGCGGCGGGCGATAGCGGTTGAGCCGGCCGATCGAGGGCAGGAAGCCGCG
>JAGRKZ010000001.1 GCA_020442065.1 Bauldia sp. | reverse complement strand
GAGAACCGTCTGCTCAAAAAAAGCGTGACCGCGGATGGGGAGGACGGCGCATGAGATATCCCGCCGCCGAGAAGCTCGAGATCATCCGTCTGGTCGAGCAATCGCATCTGCTGGTCAGGCCGTCGCTGCGGCGACCGCCGTCGCGATCGGCCTGCTTGACCCAACCATGGATCGTCGCTGCGCATGGCTCGAACTCCCTGGCCAGGTCTACGACGCTGCGGCCTGCACGGGCCAGCGCGACGATCTGCTCCCTGAACTCAGGTGGATATGGATTCCTCGTTTTCGGCATTTGAACACTCTCCTCTCTCAACTCGGATTGTGTCCATCAAACCGGGTGAACTCCAACTCCAAAGACCACGCCCGGCAGATGGCCAATTAGCAGACCTCCAACCTGTCCACTCTCAGGGGTGCACTCCAGATCGCGGGTCAATATTGGGAGCCGATTGACAGAAGGTGGGGGACGACTTCACGGTGCCGCTCTGCCGCAAGCACCACCGCGACCTCCACGACAGCGGCAATGAGTCATCCTGGTGGCACGCCTTGGGCATCGAGCCGCTGAAGATCGCCCGGGAGCTGTGGGAGGAAAGCCGCGACCGGCGCCGCGCGGCGGAGTGATTCTGGGCAGGTACGTGTTCGGCGGGTGCGCAGGCCCTTTGATGTTGCCTCCAATACCGAGGGCTGGCAGCTCGTCCGCGATGAGGTCATCAGAGATCAGGACGGCTCATGCAAGGACCTGCCGCTGCGCTGCTCGGGGCAGCAGCCTAGACGGCCGCCCTTGTTCCTGTCTCGGCAGCTCTCTGCCAAGCATCAAGAACCTTGAGATTCAATATCGACTCAGTAGGAGCGATCGGCACCGGGGCATCGGCCAACACAGAATCGGCGAAGGCTTCGACCATGAGACGGTACTGATCGACCGGCGGCAGTTCTTCACTCCTGCGACGCCCGTTCGAGTCGATGTCGATGATCAGCGTATCTGACGCGCGGTCGCCGAGGCCGGGGAGGATCGCACGCGGAACGTCGATCATACCGTTACGCCCAATCAGTCGGTAGAAACCCTGGCCATTCGAGGCGAAGGAGCAAGAAATCGAAGCCGTGCGCTCGCGGTCAAAGGAAAGGATGGCTGAACCGCCGACATCGACGCCGAAAGTTTCATCCATAGTTAGTGTGCCGATGACGCTTTCCGGCTCGTCGCCGAACAGGAATCGCGCGATGCTCGCAACGTAGCAACCCATGTCCAATCGCGCGCCACCGCCAAGCTCGGGAACGAAGCGCACGTTGCTCGGATCTGCGGGATTCATGATGTCCACCGACAGATGGGCGTGCACCTCGCGGAGTTCTCCGATGGCACCGCCGCCGAGGAGTTTGCGCACCCGAGCGTGTTGCGGATGAAAGCGATACATGAACCCTTCCATCAGCTGTTTGCCGGCCTCCTCGAATGCAGAGACGATACGTTCTGCTTCGCTAGCATCGCGGGCCAGCGGCTTTTCACACAGAACTGCCTTTCCCGCCTGCGCTGCCCGAATCGCCCATTCGCCATGCAAGCTATTCGGAAGCGGAACATAAACCGCATCTATGTCCGTCGCCCCGAGCAGGGTATCGTATGCGCCGACGACCCGACTAATCCCAATCGCGCGCGCCCAAGCATCTGCGTCCGCCGGGTTGCGGCTGGCGACAGCAACCACGTGGCCATTGCGCGACGATTGAATTGCCGGAACCACCGACCCGCGAGCAATCCCAGCCGCGCCCAGAACTCCCCAGCGAAGTCTTTCGCTCATGGGTCTTTCCTCCAAATCGCCGGCAGTCCTTGTTAAACGATTACGTTGAGCTTATGCATCAGATGAACCGCCGTCAAACCTCGGCCTTCGTCATGTGCGGATCAAATATCGAGTGGCCCAAGGCGTGCCTTCCGGGAAGTACGCGGCCTGCTATTGTCGTGTTCTGAGGGGGGGGGAGAGAATGGCGACGATCCGTGACGTAGCGGCGCGGGCCAATGTTTCGGTGGCCACGGTTTCGCACGTCATGAACGGGTCGCGTCGCGTCAACGACGAGACGCGCCAGCGCGTTCTCGATGCGATCCATCACCTAAAGTATCGGCGCCATGGGATCGCTCGAAGCCTTAGGCGCAGTAAGAGCGGTGCGATCGGCGTGATCATCTCTGACATCACCAACCCTTTTTTCGCTGATCTGGTTCGAGGGATCGAAACAGCCATCCAGGAGATTGATCCCGAATCGCATATTATCCTCTCGAACACCGACGAGGATGCCGCAAAGGAGCTGCAGGTCATCGACGTCTTGATGGAAAAGCGCGTCGACGGCCTGATCCTTGCTCCCGCTGGCGGCAATGAAGGTTTCCTTTCGGACCTTGTCTCTCGAGCGTTTCCCATGGTTTTCGTGGATCGGGCGTTGCCGCAGGTCGACGCCGATTCAGTAGTCGTCGACAACACGGTTGGTGCCAGACGGATCGTCGAGCATCTCATCGCGCTAGGCCACCGCCGCATCGCTGCAATGCGCGCGACGCTCCACGCCACATCGATAGACGCGCGGATTTCCGGCTATCAGACCGCGCTGCGAGAAGCAGGGATCAAACCCGATCCGCGACTCGTCATCGAGAGCGCTTCCGAGATCGGAGCCGCCTATGCAGCGGGCCAGCGGGTTTTGGCCCTCGACCCGATCCCTGAAGCGGTCTTCTGTTCTAATAACTTCACAACGCTTGGACTCATTCGGGCGATCCACGCTGCCGGGCTTCGTTGCCCTGACGACATTGCCGTCGTCGGCTTCGACGATTTCCCGTGGGCGGATTCATTCCACCCGCAATTGACCGCAGTTTCTCAACCGGCCTTCGCCATGGGCGAGGATGCCATCCGACTTCTGTTCGATCGCATCAACGAGCGCCGTACCGGCAAGTCGGTGCAGCTAACGCTTTCAACCGATCTCGTCGTTCGGGAATCCTGTGGCGCTCTCATAAAGAGAGGCGCCCCCACTCCCTGAAGAGTGTCGTCTTCGTCGTGCCCCGAGGGCGACCTTGACATTGATGGGCGTTATGTTAATCGTTTACGTAATCGATTAACAAGATCGAGTGGGAGGACAAGGGTGGTGGAAGGGACCGCTAGTGGCGGGGCTTATCGGCACCTTCTCAGCCCGTTTGCCATCGGCAACGTGCCGCTCCGCAATCGCCTTGTCTTCCAACCGCATTTCACTGCGCTTGGGCATATCGACGGCATGCCATCCGACGACCACGTGGCCTACCATGAAGAGCGAGCCAGGGGTGGCGTCGGCCTGATCGTTCTGGAAAGTCAGGCCGTGCATCCGACGGGGAAAATGTCCCGCCGGTTCATCAACGCCTGGGACCCGGCAGTGGTCCCGGGTTTGTCGCGGATCGCGGACGCCGTCCATGCCTTTGGAACCAAGCTGTTCGGTCAACTGACCCACGGCGGTCATACCTCGCTCGAGCATCCGCCACCGGTGATGTGGGCGCCAACCCAGATGCCAGAGCCATCCAGCTACCACTCAACCAAGGCGATGGATGACGACGATATTCGGGCCGTAATCGCCGGGTTCGCAGCGAGTGCCGCCAATCTGGTTGCCGCTGGACTGGACGGCGTAGAGATCAAAATCGCTCATGACGGACTGCTTCGATCATTCGCCTCGCCGTACTTTAATCGGCGTACGGATCGGTATGGCGGTTCCTTCGACAATCGACTGCGCCTCTCGTTTGAGGTGATTGACGCCATCAAGAAGGCGACTGGCGATGATGTTCCGCTTGGCGTGCGCATGTGCGTCAATGAGTTCACTGCGTTTGGCTATGACGAGGAGTACGGCCTAAGAGTAGCGGCTGCGTTGGAGGCGACCGGTCAGGTCGACTATTTCAACGCCGACGCTGGCTCGTTCTCCAGCTATTGGATGGAGATCCCTCCGGCTGCGGTCGCCGCCGAGGACTTCCGACGAATCAACGCAAGCCTCAAGCGGGGCAGTGGCATCCCCGTCATCGCCTTTGGACGCCTCACGCCAACTTCTGGCGAGGCGCTTCTTGCGGCGGGAGAAGCCGACCTCATCGGTATGGCGCGTCAGCTGATTGCCGACCCCGAAACGCCCAACAAACTGATGGCAGATCGCGGGGACCTCGTCCGCTTCTGCGTTGCCTGTAACGATGGCTGCATTCATCAGGTCGGACAGGAGAAGGGTGTTCGCTGTATCCATAATCCGGGCGCGGGGCGCGAGCGGATCGCAAGCGAACGGCTGATCACTGGAGTTGCTGAGCCGCGACGAGTGGTGGTGGTCGGCGGCGGCCCGGCGGGACTAAAGGTCGCCGAGACCGCGGCCCGTCGCGGACACCAAGTTACGCTGCTGGAGAGGGGGGGGCGGCTCGGCGGGCAAGTTCTGCTCGCTGCACTTCAGCCCGAACACGACACGATCGGTGAGGTAACCTCCTACCTCGAGACGGCCATTGCAGAACATGGTGTTGCCGTCCGGCTCTCCACGGACGCCACGCTGGAGGTCCTGCGTGACCTTTCGCCCGACATCGTGGTGGTCGCGACCGGTTCCGAGCCTAATCTGCCGAACCGCGACGATACGGAAGCGCGCCTCGCGCGCGAGGCAGGTCGACAGATCCTGCCGGAGATAGAGGGTCTCGACAGCGATCTTGTCGTCTCGGGCGACGAGGTGCTGTCCGGCGCGCGAACGCTCTCCGGTCACGTCTTGGTCGTCGACAACAACGGCCATTGGGAAGCGGCGGGAACAGCGGAATTCCTCGCCGACAGCGGGTGTCGGGTGACGGTGATCGCCAGCCACTCCCTTGTGGGGGAAAACCTTGAGAGCGGCTCGCGCACGCTGTTCTTTCGTCGCGCCGCCATCAAAGGCATCACGCTTCGGCCGGCCACCCAACTCGTAGCCATTGAACCTGGACGCGTGCGAGTGGCTGATGTGTTCAGCGATGCCGATGCGATCGGCTGGGCGAAATACATCCTGATGCCTGGCGATGATCAGTTGATCGAGGGCGTAGATTTTGTCGTCCCGGTGATCGGGCGACGGTCGCGCGAAGGGCTCTTCCATGAGCTCAAGAAATCGACGGACTTCGCCACAACACGGATCGAGCGAGTCGGCGACTGCGTCGCGCCAGGTCTCATTCAGAGCACGATCGCAGAAGCGTTCGAGCTCGGTCGATCGATCTAGCGGGGGAACGAAGAATGAAGCTCTCTTTCAATACCTGGGTGTATTCGAGCTTTCCCGTCTGGGTGCCGTCCTATCCGCTCAAGGACACGATCGAGCGGATTGCTGCCATCGGCTATGACGGCATCGAGATCGGAGCGGCAAGTCCTCATGCTTATCCGGATTATCTCGATGACTCTGCGCGGCGCGAGATTCGAGCCATGCTCGACGCAAACGGGCTGGCGCTCTCCAGTATGCTGCCGGCGCCAGGCGGTGGCCCAGGCTTCAATTCGGCCTCCCCGCTTGCCGCCGAGCGTACCCACACTGTCGATCAGTACCGAAAGGTCGTCGACCTGTGTGCGGACCTCGGCGGCAAGACGGTGATCTACGTTGCCGGTTGGCAGGTCTTTGGCACAAGTCGCGAAGAGGCTTGGGATCGCAGTCGTGATGCGCTGGTTCAGATTGCGTCCGCTGCCAAGGCCAGAGACGTGACGATTGTCGTTGAACCGACCACGGCTGACAGCAACTTGGTTGAATCCTGCGACGACGCGCTGCGGATGATGAGAGAGGCCGAGGCAGACAACGTCAAGGTGATGTTTGACACCTACCACGCTCTCTACCGCAACGAGGTGTCCACCGACTACGTGCAGCGGATGTCGGGCGATCTCGCCCATGTCCACTTCGCCGATGCCAACCGCGCGGCGCCCAGTGACGCTGGCCGCGCCGACTACCGGGGGATCATTCAGGCGCTCGCTGACGTCCGTTTCGACGGCTTCATCACCATGGAGATTGGCTTTGATCGGCGAGCGGTCGAACCAGATCGCATCGCCCGCGACGCATTCACCTATCTGAAGCCGCTGGTTGATGCGGCAAAGGCCCGCCAATGACGGTCGCAACGTCTTTGGCCGCGCCTATCGTATCCAGATTGATGGAGGTCGAACGACCACTTCTCGTCGCCGATGGCGTGTCGAAGACGTTCCCGGGGGTCATCGCCCTCGACGAGGTTTCGTTCGAAGTAAGAGCGGGAGAAGTAAACGCCTTGGTCGGCGAGAACGGGGCGGGAAAATCGACGCTCATCAAGCTCATGGCCGGCTACTACGCCCCAGACAGTGGCGTCATACGGGTGAACGGTATCGTGCTCGAGGCAGATCCGGCTACGGCGCATCGCGCGGGGGTCGCGACAATCCACCAGGACCATCATCTTGTCCCATCGATGACGGTTGCTGAAAACATCATGCTGGGACACTGGCCGAGCCGCTATGGCGTGATTTCGAAGCGCGAGCAGTTAGAGCACGCAAGCCGGGTCATCGCACAGGTCGCCCCCGACCTCTCTCCAGAAATGTTGGCGAGACGTCTGTCGCCTGCCGAGGGACAGCTCGTCGAGATCGCACGCGCCCTCTCCGAGGATTCGCAAGTGTTGATCATGGACGAACCGACGACGTCCCTTTCCGGAAAGGAGATCGACCAGCTTTTCCGGGTCGTTGACGAGTTGAAGGCGAAGGGGCTCGGGATCGTCTTCGTGTCGCATTGGTTGGAGGAGGTGTTTCGTATTGCTGACCGCGTCACGGTGCTGCGTGATGGTCGATTGGTGGGTTCGGAACCGGCCTCGGAGCTCGATACCGACAAGGTGATCCACATGATGGTCGGCCGCGGCGTCGACACTGTCACAACCAAATCACAGGCCGCTGGCGATATCGTCCTCGAAGTCCGCAACCTCAACCGGATTGGCGTCCTGGATGACGTGTCACTTGTCGTCCGCGCTGGGGAGATCGTGACTTTGGCGGGTCTGGTCGGCGCCGGTCGGACCGAGTTGGTGAACTGCATTTTTGGTGTCGACCGATACGATTCGGGCGAGGTTCTGTTGGAGAACCGACCTCTGCCACCTGGGGATCCGAATGCCGCGATCGAGGCCGGTATCGGTTTGGCGCCCGAGGATCGTCGGCACCAGGCCCTCATCGGTAATCTCAGCGTGATGACAAACGCAACGCTCGCGGTCCTCAAGCGAATTGCGCCCCGCGGCATTATTTCCAAGGAGAGGGAGCGGGCCGCGTTCGACAAGGCGACCCGATCGGTCGCGGTCAAGATGTCATCGCCCAATGCGCCCGTATCCACACTGTCGGGTGGCAATCAACAGAAGGTGGTGCTTGGCCGGTGGTTGGCGCGAAACCCGAAGCTGCTGATCCTCGACGAGCCCACCAAAGGTATTGATGTTGGGGCAAAGGTCGAGATCAGCGAGATCATTGTCCAGCTGGCTGCAGAAGGCACAGCAATTCTTATCGTCAGCTCGGAGATGCCGGAGGTGATCGCCCTAAGCGACCGGGTAATCGTCATGCGCTCGGGTCACGTCGCCGGCGAACTCGGGCGCGAGGCGATTACCCCGGAGGCGGTCATGAACCTGGCGACTACGGGTTGAAGGAGCGAACTCAGATGAGCCTGAATCAGTCGGCTACGTCGAGTGCCGCGGCCAGAGGTGGGAAGCCAGGAGCCAGCACGCGACTCCTGGATGCGGTCCAAAGCATCGGACTCTTGTTCGTCATCATTATCGGTGGCGTCATTCTCAGCTTTGCTTCGCCGGTGTTCTTCACGCGGATCAATATTGAGAATCTCCTGTTCTCCTCAACGATCGTCGCGATCGTGGCAATGGGACAAGCGTTCGTCATCCTGATTGCCGGAATCGATCTTTCTGTTGGAGCGGTTCTCGCCCTCTCTTCTGTACTCTGCGTCGTGCTCGCAACCGAAGTCGGTCTGCCCGCGGGCCTCGCCGCGTTGTTGGCGCTAGGCACCGGAGCACTGGTCGGCTTCATCAACGGACTGAATGTCACCTATCTCCGCATCCCGGCCCTCATTGCAACTCTCGCCATGATGAGTGTGACGCGCGGCATCGCATTTCTGATCTCTGGTGGACGCAACATCGCGCCGGTCCCATCGATCTACGTGGACATTCAAGCCTGGCGGATCTTCGGTGTACCGGCTGTCATCATTTTCACCCTGCTGATCGGAATATTGGCCCACTTCGTTCTGACCCGAACTCGATTTGGTCGCGAAATCTACGCCACCGGCGGAAATGCAATGGCCGCTCAGCTCGCGGGCATTCGTACCAACCGGGTGACGATCGCCGCCTACATGATCTCAGGATTGGCGGCGGCGTTAGGCGGGCTGATGATCACGGCTCGTCTGGAGGCTGGGGCGGCCACAGCCGGCTTTGGCTACGAACTCATCGTGATCTCCGCGGTCGTCATCGGCGGCGTCAGTCTTTTCGGCGGGGAGGGAAGAATCTCCGGCGTGTTGCTCGGGGTCATTCTGCTTGGCCTCGTTCAAAACGCGGTCAATCTCCTGAACGTCCCACCAAACTACGATTACGTGGTTTCGGGTGTCGTGATCGCCGCGGCGGCAGCTCTCGATGTCTACCGCCGGCGTTACGTCGAGGCCGGTCTTCGCCGACGCACGATGATGGCCAAGCGCGACCGAGCCGCTGCGGAAAAGGCTTTGCGCGGCTCCGAAGTTGAGAGGAACCCGCGCGATGCCACTCCGGCTGCGTCGCAGTGATCGATACTGCCAAGGCCAATCCCGCGCGGCCCTGGAGAACAAACGTAATTCCAGCGGGAAGTTGGAACTGTCAGAAAGGGAGGAATGAAATGACAACGCATACATTGACCCGTCGTCGCCTGGCGTCGCTTGGCGTGGCCACTGTTCTCGGTTTCTCGGTGTTGGGCGCTGGTTTAGTCAGTGCAGCCGAAGGTGATGCCAAGGGCAAGACCGTCGAATACATAACGTTCGGTCTTCAGTTCGAGTACCAGGTCGCGATGGTTGAAGGCGTGAAGAAGCGTGCCGAGGAGGCGGGAATTACCCTGAACGTCATCGACGGGAAGGGGGACCCAAATCTTCAGGTGACCCAGGTCCTCGACGCAGTGACCAAGCAGCCTGACGCCCTTCTTATCAATCCAGTCGACGCTACCCTCTTGGTCGCCGGCGTGAAACGCGCCAATGAAGCCAACATTCCGGTTTTCATCATGGAGAACCCACCTCCGGAGGGCGAGTACCTTGGCTTCGTGGATTTCGATAACGAGGCTGGCGGGGCCATGGGCGCCGACGCTTTGGGCGACATGATTGGTGGCGAAGGGGCCGTCCTCGAGACCCGTGGTTCGATTGGTTCCGCTCAGGCCCAAGCCCGCCACAAGGGCTTCAATGACGAAATGGCCTCAAAATATCCGAACGTCGAGGTCCGGTCGCTCAATACCGAATGGGTCGCGGACAACGCTTACAAGATGGTTCTCGACGCCTTCACCCAAGACCCAAATATCAAGGGCGTGTTCAGCCACAATGATGAGATGGTCCGCGGTGTGGTTTCCGCTCTTAGGCAGATTGGCAAACTCGTTCCTCCCGGTGAGGAAGGCCACGTGTTCATCGTCGGACTCGATGGAACTCCGCTCGCGCTCGATCGTATCCGTGAGGGGACCCAAGACGCCACTGTCGCCCAAGATCCATACGCTATGGGTGGGGGCGGAATTCTGGAGCAGATCATCGCCTACTTCGAGGGCAAGGAATACGACAACAATATGCAGACCAAGCCCTATCTGATCACCGTCGAGAACGTCGACGATGAGCGAAACTGGGGCAACTTCGGCAAGTAGCCGAGTCCATCCTGACTGGTTCCCGGGCCCTCCGGGAACCAGTCAGTGCAGTTTGCTTAGATTCGGTCCTTGGGCTCTCTTCCTAGACGGCGGGCTGACGCCACTTCAGCATGCTGAGGCGCGAGGCTTCGCGGAGATGGTGGAGCGTCTGAAAAGGCCAGATTGACGGCGTGAGAGCCTGGATGGCGCGAGGCCCCTCAGGCACACGAGGTCTCGATGATGCGCGCCAGCGAGATGACCGACGCCGAGCTGGAGGCACGCATTCGGGAACTGGACGGCTTGTGTGGCCGGCCGCTTCTGGACCTGAAGCCTGCTCATCGCGATCTGGATTAGCAGGTGGAGGACGCTGCCTGGCCCGACTAAACTGCCAGGCATGGTCATGCTCGTAGCCGCCGCGGCGTACTTCTTCGGCCTTGAGCCAGCCCTGGGGCTCGCGGCGTGCGGTTGGCTAACCGGGGGTGTCCGGTATTGGGCTGCCGCTGCGGACCAGGGTCGGCTTGAGGAGTTCCGCGTTCACTGGAGCCGCAGGTTCCATCAGGAGCTTCTGGGCACCGGCGCCCGTGCCAGGCTGGCTCCGCTCCCGCCAAGAAAACGATAGCAAAATCATATACTTACGCTACGTACAAACGGCAAACGGTGGTATGCTGTTTGTACGGAAGCGGAGGGTTTGTGTCGCTATGCAACATGCCGTCGCCTACTACCGCGTATCGACCGCGAGGCAGGGCCGATCGGGGCTCGGGATCGAGGCGCAGAGGGCCGCTGTCGCGCGATTTGCCGAAGCCGAGGGCTACTCTCTCATAGCCGAGTTCACCGAGGTGGAGACTGGCAAGGGGTCCGATGCCCTGGATCGGCGACCACAGCTTGCGGCGGCTCTAGCTGCCGGCAAGTCGGGCAGGTGCCCGGTCATTGTCGCCAAGCTGGATCGGCCATCACGCGACGTTGCCTTCATTGCCGGTCTGATGGCGCAGAGGGTCCCTTTCATCGTCGCCGAGCTGGGCGCGGATGCAGACCCCTTCATGTTGCACCTCTACGCTGCGTTGGCCGAGAAGGAACGTCGGCTGATCTCTGAACGTACACGATCAGCATTGGCACAGCGGAAGGCTCAGGGGGCGAAGCTCGGGAACAGGAGCAATGCGGCGGAGGCGTCGGCGCTCGGGCGCAAAGTCCAGGTCGAGGAGGCTGCCACCTTTGCCGCCAACGTTCTGCCGATCATCGAGTCGCTGCGCGCCTCAGGTGTTCGCGATCTCCGAGGTCTCGCAGCGGCGCTGAACAATCGAGGCGTCCGCGCCGCTCGTGGCGGACGGTGGCACGTTTCGAATGTGAAGAACCTGGTCGATCGGTTGCCGGCGTGAGGGATCTTTTTTAGGTGGGAGAAATGGGTATCACTGCGATCTTGTCCTGGAGCTGCATGGCAATATCCTTCCGAGGGCACGCCGCCCCGTGTTTCCCCGCCCGTTCAAACACTGTGAAACGAGGCGCGATCCTTGCGTACCGCGCCAGTGCTGTCGCGAACCTCGCGCGTGAGACCGTCTTGGTGGACCCTTTCGGCAACCACAAGGTCTGGCCCCGCGGTGGCCGCTGCGTGGTTCGATGGCGTCGCGGGTAGGTGGCAAAGGAGCGCCGCCCCTGCGTGCAGCTCAGCATACTTCTCCATTGCTCGCACGCCTCTCATCACTCCAGGTTGGTGTGCCGCGCACGCATCGAGTCTGCAGTCTCCCCGACACGATCCCGCAGCTTGAGTATGATGAGTTCGAAGACGATCGCCTCCGAGATCTCGAAGAGCGATCCCATCGGTAGGACCGACACCTTCGCTCCGCGATCGTTCGCCAAAGTCTGAGCGGGAATTACAAGCCGGACGTCGGCTTTCTTCGACGCGCGTCCGGCTGGTTGCGCCGTCACGATGGCGGTTCGCGCGCCGGCATCCTTCGCGATTTTCATGAATGTCTCGGCGGTCGGCAGCCAACCCTGTCCGGCGGTGACGATGAGAAGGTCTCCGGCACCGACCGGTGGCGTCGTCATGTCGGCAACGACGTGCGCATCTAGTCCCATGTGGAAGAGGCGCATCGCAAAGCCGCGGAGCGCAAGGCCCTCGCGACCAGCTCCGTACAGACAGATGCGCCCGGCCGCGAGGATTGCTTCTATGAAGTCATTGGCGGCCTCGTCCGGCATCTTGGCGATGACGCCGCCAAGATCGGCAAGCGCGGCGCTGGCAAGTTCGGTGAGCGAAAGGGCCGCGAATGTTTTCCTCGGGTAGAGCGATCTTGGTGTCCGGCCGAAGCCCACGGACTCCCCTGGACGGCATAACGCAGTGACGATACGGTTTCACAAGTGGATTGTTTTGGCAAGAAATGGAAGGATGTGACGGTCGAGACGAATTTGCTTTGGAGCGAGGGAAGCATGCCTGTCAGCATTGAGGTCATCGAAGCGCTCCGCAAGATCGACACTCCGACCGTTTGCAATGCACTTGAATTCATAGATCCGACGTTACGGCGGACCGGTTTTAACCGGCGTCCCTTCGTCTGTCCGTTTCCCGACTCTCCACCGCTCGTTGGCTTCGCTCGGACCGCCGAAATCACTTGCAGTACCCCAACGCACGCAGCGGACCAACGCGCTATGCGGATCGGCTACTATGCCTACATCGAGGCCGGGCCCCGCCCGAGTGTCGCCGTCATTGCCGATCGCGATATCGCGGAACCGGGCGTCGGCGCTTTCTGGGGCGAGGTCCAGACCAATGTCCACAAAGCCCTGGGCTGCGACGGCGTGATCACCGACGGCTCCGTTCGCGATTTGCCGATGATGGCTCCCGGGTTCTTTGTGCTGGCCGGCTCGGTGATGCCTTCCCATGTCCATGCGGACATCGTCGCCTTCGACACGCCGGTCACGATAATGGGGCTGACCATCGAGCCCGGCGACCTGATCCATGCCGACCGTCACGGTATGGCAATCGTGCCTCAGGCTGCCGCGGCGGAAGTACCGGCCGCCGCCGATCTTCTGGCCCGGCGTGAAAAGGTCCTGCTCGATGCGTGCCGCCGGCCGGAGTTCGGCACGGAGATTATCCGCAGGGCGTTCGAGGCAATGGACGACATTCACTAGCCCCGCCGGGGGGAGCCGATGCTCGCCCGCCGCGTCAGCCCGTGCACAATCCATCGATTGGGCTCGAAAGCGACGCCTGGAGGAGCCCGATGTCCGTGTCGCCGGCGATGCATCGAAAACCGCGGGACCACCACGCCCACCCCGCCTCGAGCGTCCCGGCAAGGATCGCCGGCGTCTTCTGGTGGCGGTGGCACGCGGCGAGCAACGCCTCGACCGCGCCTCGAACGGCGGATGGTCGAACGCGGCAGTGATTCCCATGGTGTTGCTCAGGCCGTAGTGCCCGAACCAGCCGGCGTCGATCCCGGTACAGCCAGAATGGCATCGGCATTGCGAATTCCCGTAGCCGTCTCGATCAGGGCCGGGACCCCGCACGCAGGGGGCGATTGCCGGCGCCAGCGGCGAACGCGATCTTCGCCTTGGGGGTGTCGATACCGACCGCGCCATGTTCCTGGTCGAAAATCACGAGCTCGGCGCCGCAGCCTGCAGCGATCTGGCAGAAGCCAGGCGTGAAGAACTCGGCGGCAAAGACGCCATTGGCTTCGCCCCCTTCAGCAAGTCGGTGACGCACTGGGTGTAGCGGATGGTCGAGGTCATCGCGGAGCAGAGACGCCGACCGACTCGCCCGCCATAACGATCCTGTGAAACGTCTCGGCGTCGATCGGAATGCCGCTGCGGCTTCGCTCGGAGCGGACCTGATCCTCCAGTTCTCCTGGAAGCAGCACCGCACCACGCGGCTCGATCGGGGGCGACGCCTTGGTCCAGTCGATGAGGCGATGCACGTCGGCGGAGAAGAATTCGGCCCCGCCGAACGCCGCCGGGTCGAAGGCGACGGTCAGCATGTTGTTGACGAGGCGCCCGGCGGACGGCGAACCGGGGTTGCTCGCGAAGCCACCGCTGAGCGAGCCGGCCAGCACTTCGCAGAAGAACGACAGCCCCGATCCCTTGTGTCCACCGAACGGGAAGATGGCCCCCGGCGGGTCGGCATAGAAGGCGGAGGGTTCGATGGTTGGATTTCCGGCGCCGTCCAGGACCAGACCAGGCGCCAGCTTTTCGCCCTTGTTCCTGAGTACCTGGATCTTGCCTTCGGCAACGACGGACGTTGCAATGTCAAGAATTAGCGGCCGGCCGCCGGAGACCGGTATGCCCGCTGCGAGCGGGTTGGCCGAAAGTCGGCGATCGCTGCCGCCATGCGGTGCCACCAGGATGCCGAAGCCTGAGGTGTTGACGAAGTGAAACGAGGCGAGGCCACTGGCTGCCAGCTGTTCCGCCCAGGCGCCGATCCGGCCGAGGTGGCCGGCGTTTCTGATCGACATTGCGGCAAATCCGTGGGCCATGGCGCGGTCCGCGGTGATTGCCATCGCCTCACGGCCGATGACCTGGCCGTAGCCAAAGTTTCCGTCGACCAGCACCAGCGCGCCGGAGTCGGTCACGACCGTAACGTGGCGGTTTGGAACAACTTGGCCCGCCTTGACCCAGTCGATGTACTTGTAGACGCGCATCACGCCGTGGGAGTCGTGGCCCGCCAGATTCGCCTCGACCAAATGATCGGCGACAATGTCGGCCTCCGCCGATTCGGATCCGGCGGCGCGAAATACTGAGGCAACGTAGGTCTTGAGCAGGTCGGCAGCGATGACCACGCCACCGGTCTTTTCGTTCTTCTGCGCCAAGGGAATGATCCTCAGGTTAGGGAAGGGCGACTTCGTTCGCCCGTGCGGTCATGGCGAGCGCGAGGTCGAGCGCCTCAACCATGCTCTGGGCCGACGCGACACCGCTGCCGGCTATGTCGAAAGCCGTGCCGTGATCAACCGATGTGCGGACGAAGGGCAGTCCCAGGGTAATGTTGACGCCTGAGAGCGCCGTCCATTTCCGTGTCGCGGGATCGATATGAAAGCCCAGCAGCTTCAACGGGATATGGCCCTGGTCATGGTACATCGCGAGCACGGCATCAAACTCACCGCCCAGTGCGCGGACGAATACGGTATCGCCGGATATCGGCCCGCTCACGTCCTCTCCGCGCTTGCGGTAGGCTTCGACCGTGGGGGCAATCACCTCGGTGTCCTCGCGGCCGAACAGCCCGCCTTCGCCGGCGTGCGGATTGAGCGCGGCCACGCCCACCCGCGGACGCTCGATCCCGAATCGGCGGAGCGCCGCAAAGGTCAGTTCCAGAACCCGCGTGATGCGCGCGGGCGTTACGAGCGACGGGACCTTCGAAAGCGCGACGTGCGTAGAGACATGCGCGACGCGGAGCTTGTCGTGGGCGAGAAGCATGCAGGTGTCACGGCTGCCGGTGAGGTCGGCAAGCATGTCGGTGTGGCCCGCATAGGCATGACCGGCCAGGTTAATTGCCTCCTTGGAAATCGGACCGGTCACAATCGCATCGATCCGTCCACTCATGGCGTCGTGGACGGCCCGGTCGATCGCGGCAAAGGCCAGTCGTCCCGCATCGGCGGAGACAGCGCCGATTTCGATCGTTCCGTAAGGGGCGTCGCACTCGACGAAGGGGATATCCGGCCAAAGCGCAGCCCGATCCGCTTCCACCAGGGTGGCCGGCTGACCGTTCGCGTCCGCCGCATCGAGCATTGCCTGACGCGCGCCATAGACCAACGGCATCTCCACGGCGCCACCATCTCTGGCGGCAATCTCGGCCAGCGCCTTGACGATGATCTCCGGTCCGATACCGGCGGGATCCCCCATGGTGATGCCGACGCGCTTCATGTTCAAAAGCAACTTTCTCCCGCCTTTGAGTCAAGCAAACGGACGAGCACGTTTCGATCGGCGAATGCGCCCGACTTGGCGACCAACTGGACGTCATCCCAGCATCCTCCGACAATGCGCGCCACGGGAATGCCAGGGGCCCATTCGCCCGTGGCGAGGAGGCTGCTCGCCCCGAGTGCCGCACAGAGCCGAAACAGCGTGTCACCGCCAACCACCACAAGCGTGCCAGGCGGTGGTGCATGGGCGAGACGGTTGAACGCGCCGACCATCGTCATTCGCGCGGCGATCGGGTCGAGGGCGGAAAAGACGAAAATGAGCGCGCACGAACGGCCAGTATCGAGCATGTCGGTGATGGCGCCGACGGACCGGATTACGTCCGCACCTGATGCCACCACCACGGCCGCGTCGCCAATCTCGTGGCGAAGCCTTTCGGTCTGGGCTCGGGCGACCGAGTGTCTTGATCCGACGACGACAAGACGTGGGCCAGCGAGCCGGTGCGCTGCCGGGCGGTGGCGCCCAAGCGCCCGGGCAAGACCGGCTGACCCACACCACAGTACCGGCGGCACCAATCGCGCACCATCATCGACAAGGCGCAAAAGGTCGGCGCCGGTCTCGGCATCGCACAGCATAACGCCCTGCTCGGGGAGCGTGTCTCCACGGCCTACCAAGCGGACAGGCACGCGCCGACGAACGAGGCCACCGGCAAGATCAATAGTGGCCGCAGCACCCCCACCCTCGCTGTGCACGATCTGGGTGCCGCAGCGTGTAATCCGGCCCTGCTCCGGGAAGGCGGGTGCCACCACGACGCTGCGAAACGCACCAGACGAGGCGCAGGCCGCGATCTCGGCCAGGGTATTGCCCCGCACAAGGGAGTCGGCCTTCTTGAAGCTGAGGTCCGCGGCCCGCAGCAGCTCGAGCGACGAACGGATCCTGGCAGTCGCGGTGCGAGGACCGACGGCGCGGCTCTCGGTATCGTACGCCGAGCGTGCGGCACCCTGGAGCGTGTCGCACCGCCAGGATACGCGGACACTTTCGGAGGGTCTCGCGAAGGGGGCGGCCGCGTCGAGCGCACCGGTCAAGTCGTCGGCGAGAATGGCCACGCTCTTGGTCAACGGCTGATTTCCGCCCTGACGCCGCCGGTTGAGACCGTTCCGCATAGAGGGGGCAAGAACCGACTGAGAAATTGTGGTAGATATTGGAACATGCTGGTATGCCCATGTCAACGTGGTCGCGCTTGTTGGCGAGGGCTCGCAGGCGCTAGGTATCGCCCGTCATCCCATTTCTTGCCCCTCGTGGAGAGTCGATGATTGCCGCTCAGAGACGTGCCCTCATACTGGAGGAACTGCGACGCGAGGGCGCCGGCTCGATTGTCGTCCTCGCTGGAAGGATCGGTGTTTCTCCCTCCACTATCCGCCGCGATCTCGAGTTCCTGACCGAAGGCGGCTACATCGTCCGCAGCCACGGCGGGGCCCTGCTGCGCGAGCCGAACCGCACCACGTTCGAACCGGAACAGGAGATTGGCGTACACGTTGCGCGAGCCGCCAAGGCGGCGATCGGGGCCCACGCCGCTGCACTCGTCGAGGAGGGCCAGAGCGTTATTTTCGATTCGAGTTCGACCGTGGTCGAAGCGGCCAAAGCGGTTGTCGATCGCGCACTCCGGCTGACGGTCTGCACGAACGACATCGGTACGGCGCTCATCCTCGCCAGATCCGAAACCGCTCAGCTGGTTGTGCTCGGCGGCACCAATCGGCGTGGAAGCCTGACCATGATCGGCGAACCCGGCGTATCGTTCCTCGGCAGGCTTCACGCGGACGTTGCTTTCATCGGGATCCATTCGCTGTTTGGCGGTCGCCTCTCGGAGACGTCGATCGATCTCGCCTCGATGAAGCAGGGCATGATTGCATCCGCGACGCGCTCGATCGTGCTCGCTGACTCCTCCAAGTTCCGTCACCCTGCGTTCTGCGATGTTTGCGACGTTTCGGACGTCCAGGCCGTGATCACCGACTCCGGCATTGCCGACGCGGAGCACCGGCGTCTCGTGGACGCCGGTGTCGAGGTGAACGTTGTGCCAGCCGACTAACGGTCCACGCCGAAGCGATAGGTCGTCTCCGACCGGTAGGTCTCACCTGGCCTCAATACGGCACTTGGGAATCCCGGGTGATTTGGCGAATCCGGGTACTTGTGAGGCTCGAGGCAGAAGCCGTCGGACTGCCTGTAGAGCATCCCCCCGGTGCCACGGATCGTGCCATCGAGACCGTTTCCGGAATAGAACTGAATCCCCGGTTCGGTGGTCTCGATTGCGAGCGTGCGTCCGCTCCCCGGCTCCTCGACGAAGGCCGCCGGCACGATCCCCGGCGCAGCGCGATCGATGACGTAGTTCACGTCATAGCCATGTCCCGCGATCATTTGCGGATGGGCCTCGCGAATGCGCACGCCTAACGCCGTGGGCTGCCGGAAATCGAAAGGCGTTCCGGAAACCCAGGCGATCTCGCCCGTCGGAATGAGGATCTCATCGGAAGGCGTGTAGCGCTCCGCATGCAGCGTCAAACGGTGGCCGAGAACGTCACCCGATCCTTCGCCGGCGAGATTGAAGTAGCTGTGATTGGTGAGGTTGACCAGGGTCGGCTTGTCGGTCGAGGCCGTGTAGGCGATGCGAAGGGTTCCGTCTTCATCAAGCGCATAGCGCATCTCAACCGTGAGCGTGCCCGGATACCCCTCGTCGCCGTCCGGGCTGACATGCCGGAGCACGGCGCTTCGATGCGACTCCACCGCGACGTGCCAGTCGGCCTTGTCGAATCCCATTGCACCTCCGTGCACGCTGCTCGTGCCCTGCGTCGGTGAAAGCCTATGGACGTTCCCGTCGAGTTCGAACCGCGAACCTCCGATGCGGTTGGCGTAGCGGCCGCACACCGCGCCCATATGGATGCGATCGTGGCGGTACTCGGCCGGGTCCGGCAGGCCAAGAACGACGTTGGCGAGCCGGCCGTCCCGATCAGGGGTGCGGATCGCCGTGATGATCCCGCCTTGGGCGATGAATGAGACGTCAAGGCCGCGGCGGTTCGTCAGATTGAAGACCTGAGTCACTGCACCAGGCCTTACATCCCCTGCCTGACTACTCCTTCACCACAGACTCGGCAGCGGTCCAGAGACGGGCCTCCTTCGGCATCGGCGGATACCCCTTGACCTTGGGCTCGGCACCTTCGATGTCGAGCAGGAACTTCTGCGCCGCGTTCGTGCGGTCTCGAAGTTCAGGGGTCAGGTGCTCGCGTTCGTTCAACTGCTGCGGCAGGTCGCGGCGGCCGATCGCAAGGTGCAGAACCCGTCGCGGTGCGCCGCTCTCGTTACGCGTGCCGCCGTGCCAGATACTGCCATTTATCACCGCGACCGAGCCTGCCTTGCCCGTCAGCTTGATCTCTTTGGGATGAGGTGCCTTTGGATCAGTGGGAATGATGGGGACGTCTTCTGGCCGCACTTCAACCTTCTCCACCTCGGCCATGTTGACGTCCGGAACGTTGATCGGAACCCACTTGTGCGACCCTGGCACGACGCGGGTCGGACCGTTGTCCGGGGTCATATCGTCCAGCATCACCATCGAGTTCACGACGCGCCAGTCGTTCGGGTTGACTCGCGGAACATCGCTGTGGAGGAGTTGCTGCCCCTCGCCCTTGAGCGGGTTCCTAGCGTTGAGTGAATAGACCCGGATCTCGCCCAGGAGATACTCGGCTGCGGCGAGCGTGGGTTTGCACGAAAGGCAACGGTCGTACGCCGGCGACTTGTTGAACAGATTGGAAAGGCGCGGCGCACCGGGTTCGATATGCACCTCGTGGCCGCCGAACTCGCCTTCGATCTGACGCAGCCTTTCGTACTCGGAGCGCATCTCCTCGACTTCGGCAGGCGTGAACACGTCCTCCACGATGAAGTATCCCTGCTCGTCCAGCTGCCGCTTCTGTTCCTGGGTCAGAGCGCCGGCCTCAACGCCTAACTGGGCCAATGCCTCTCGCGTATTCATGGATAGAATTCCTCCGATTTGGAACGCGAACGTCTCGTTGTTGAGCCTGACCTACAACGGATCGGGGCGCGCGCATGCCGCTATGGGTCAAGCCGACACAAATGTTTCATTATCGGGCGAGATCCGTCAACTGATGCCGACGGCTGCGCCAAATCGAGCGGACAACGCTTCCATCATCCCTCTGCACCACATCGGTCCGCTTTCTTCGACCATCACCCGAAAGCGAGAAAGCACAATCCTTTGGACACATGGAGAATGCCCCGGCCAGAGTTGGCAGCCGTTGCCGCAGGAAAAAAGGAATCTACCTAAAGTGAGCAAATTCTCTCAGAGTATGCTGTTTTGAACTTGGAGATTCGGCTCGGCCATGCAAAAGTGGACAAAAGTGGCCGGAGCCTGGTGCCTGTCGGGCTCGCAAAACAATAACGAAGCCCAACGTATCCTAGGGAGGACTGACAGCATGAACCGTGCATCGAAATACATCGCCTGCGCTGCTTTCGCCTCGCTCGCCTTCAGCGCCACAACGTTGCCCTCGTTTGCGGACGGCAATGTCTGCGTCAGTTGGCGCCACTTCCAGGAGGAGCGCTGGCGGATCGACGAAGCCGGAATCAAGCAAGCACTGGAGGGCAGCGGCTACAACTATGTGAGCGCTGACGCCCAGGGCGATCCGCAGAAGCAGCCTTCGGACGTTGAAGGACTGATTGCTGGAGGGTGCGCCGCCCTCATCGTGCTCGCGCAGGATAGCCTCGCGATCGTGCCTGCAATCGAAGCGGCAAAGGCAAGCGGCATCCCGGTCATTGCCTATGACGTGCCGGTGGACGTGGCGGACATCATCTTCATCAGTTTCGACAATGTCCGCGTCGGCCGGGTTATGGCCGAGGGCATGGTGAAGGTGAAGGATGACGGCAACTGGGCGCTCATCGAGGGCGACTCCTCGATGGCGATCATCAACCTCTTCCGCGCCGGCCAGATGGAAGTGCTTCAGCCGCTCATCGACTCTGGCAAGATCAAGGTGGTTGCGCAGCAGAACATCGAAAACTGGAAGCCGGATGTGGCGCAGTCGACCATGGAGCAGATTCTCACCGCCAATAACAATCAGATCGACGCGGTGCTCGCGATGAACGACGGCATGGCCGGCGGCGTGGCGGCTGCACTGGCGGCCCAAGGCATTCTTGGCATACCGCTTTCGGGTCAGGACGGCGACGTTGCGGCCCTCAATCGGATCGCCAGGGGCCAGCAGACGGTCACGGTGTGGAAGAACGCGCACGACCTCGGCATGGCGGCCGGCAAGGCGGCCGTCGAACTCGCCGGCGGCAAGAGCCTGCTCGAGGTCTCGGGCAACAACACCTTCAAGACCCCAAGCGGGATCGACCAGCCGGCAATCCTGCTCACCCCGATCGGCATCATGAAAGACAACCTCAACCTGGTGATCGATTCAGGCTGGACAACCAAGGAAAAGGTTTGCGACGGGGTGACGGAAAACGCACCGCCAGCCTGTCAGTAGGCCCTCAACCTAGGTCCCGGCGCTCCGTTTAAGTGACGGGCGCCGGCCATCTTGGTCGGTCCTCCAGCGCAAACTCAGCAAGATGAAGTCGAAATGACGAGCATCGATCTGCCGAGAGGCCACGCTGTCCGTCTTGGCCTCGAGCGGCTCTCCCGCATCATCGGAATCGACCCCCGGCTGCTGGGTATGCTGCTTGTCCTGGTCGTCATCTGGCTGGCGCTGAACATCGCGACCGGCGGTACTTTTCTCAGTGCCCGCAACCTATTCAATCTCTCGCTCCAGGTGGCCGTCGTCGGCGTGATGGCGACCGGCATGGTGCTGGTCATCGTGTCGAGGAACATCGACCTCTCGATCGGCTCCGTCCTGGGCTTCGTCGGCGTCTTTGGCGCGCTCATGCAGACCGAATGGCTCGGACTGGGGCATGGATACACCTGGTGGGTGACGAGCCTACTCATGCTGCTGCTCGGTACCGTGATCGGCGCCGGTCAGGGCGCGATCGTTGCCTATGGTGGTGTGCCCTCCTTCATTGTCACGCTGGGCGGCCTGCTGTTCTTCCGCAATGCGGCCTTCCAGATCAACCTTGGCGCCACGGTGGCGCCCCTTGACGAGACCTTCCAACTGCTGGGCGGCGGCCTGAACGGCACGATCGGCGCTTTTTGGAGTTGGATCTGCGGTGGCTTGGCGATCGTGGCGATCGCAGTGTCCAGCATTCTTATTCGGCGTAAGCGGCAACGCTTTGGCTTTGCCGTTCGTCCTCTGCCAATGGAGATCGTCGGGATCGTGCTGTGGTCGGCGCTCGTGTTGGTCTTCGTCGCGGTCATGAACGCCTACCCGCAGCCGAAGACCAACGAGCCCATGGGGATCGCCATTCCGGTGCTGATCCTGATCGGAGTGACGTTGATCATGACGATCGTCGCCCGGCGTACTGGCTTCGGACGCTACGTCTATGCCATCGGCGGCAACCCCGAAAGTGCCGAGCTCGCCGGCATCAGCGTCAAGTTCACCATCGTCAAGGTCTTCGCGCTGATGGGCCTGCTCGCCGGCATCGCCTCCATCATCATCACCGCCCGGCTTAACGCCGGGGCGAGCGTGACCGGCACCCTGACCGAACTCAACGTGATCGCCGCCGCCGTCATTGGCGGCACCTCTCTCGCCGGCGGCATCGGCACCATCTATGGTGCGGTTCTCGGCGCCGTCTTCATGCAGAGTCTCGAGAACGGGATGGTCCTTCTTGGCGTTCCCACGCCGCTGCAGAAGATGGTCATTGCCGTGGTTCTCGTCGCCGCCGTATGGATTGATCGCGTGTACCAGCGGAGCCGCACATGAGCGCGACGCAGGCCCAGACGCCGCTGGTCGAACTTCGCAGGATCTCGAAGACGTTCGGCGGCGTGCATGCGCTCGAGGATGTCGACGTCGACATCTACCCTGGCGAAGTCGTGGCCTTGCTTGGCCACAATGGAGCCGGCAAGTCGACGCTGATCAAGGTTCTGTCCGGCGTGCATCCACCCGACCATGGCGAGATCCGGGTGTTCGGGAACCCGGTTCGGATCGAGTCGACGCGCGAGGCCAAGGCGCTGGGAATCGAAACGATCTATCAGAACCTCGCCCTGGCGGAAAATTTGGACGCCGTGGCCAACCTCTTCCTCGGACGCGAGCGCTATACGCGCTTCGGCTTTCTCGACGAAGAGACGATGGAACACGAGACGCGGCGCATGCTGGACCGGATGAAGCTCCGGTTGCCCTCTCTCCGCACTGAAGTCAGTCGCCTGTCTGGTGGCCAGCGCCAGGCCATTGCGATCGGCCGGGCGGTCTACTTCGACGCCAAGATCCTGATCATGGACGAGCCGACCGCCGCGCTCGGGCCGGAAGAGACGGCCAAGGTGGGCGAGCTTGTTCGCGAACTGAAGGCCGAAGGCATCGGGATCTTCCTCATCAGCCACGATATCCACGACGTGTTCGACCTCGCCGACCGCATCACGGTGCTGAGCCACGGGCGGGTGGTCGGAACCGTACGGACGTCGGACGTGTCGAAGGATGACGTTCTGTCGATGATCATTCTCGGTCGAATGCCGACACGATGATCAACGTTGTGCGCACCCTCTTCGGCCCGACGACGTGAACATCGACGCTCACGTCCACCTCTGGCGCCTCGCACGCGGTGACAACGAGACCCTCTCACCGATGGAACCCGTGCTGTGGCGGGACTATGAGCCCGACCACCTGAAGCCTCTGCTCGAAGAGGCCGGGATAGACGCGATCATCGTCGTCCAGGCGGCAACCACCCTCGCCGAGACGCTGTTCACCCTCGGCCTCGCCGGGGAGCATCCATGGATCGCCGCTGTCGTCGGCTGGGTCGACCCGCGCTCGCCGTCGCTTCGCGAAGAGCTCACGGCGCTTGGCGCGAACCCGCGCTTCCGTGGGGTTCGACCCATCCGCGATGACAATGCCTCCATCGCCTGGATGCTCGATGCCCGCAACGAGGAGTGTTGGCGCCTGCTCGCCGAACGGGGCCTTGTGCTGGAGTTCCTGATCCAGAATCCCGATGAGATTCCTCTTCTGACTTATTTCGCCGCCCGCCATCCCGACCTCGCCATCGTGCTCGACCACTGCGCCAAGCCCGACATCGCAGGAGGCCGGCTGGAGCCCTGGTCCTGTGACATCCGTGCGCTCGCCCGGCATGGGAATGTCGCATGCAAGTTCTCGGCCTTGCCGAACAGTGCCCCGCTTGGCGCCGGGACCGATGCCCTCGCCCCCTACAGTTCCGTCGTGATCGCCGCTTTCGGCGCTGAGCGTTTGATGTGGGCGAGCGACTGGCCGCCGCTGCTCCGCGCCACCGACTACGCGATGTGGCGGCGGATCAGTCTCGAGCTGCTGACCGGACTGTCGGCGGACGAGCGGAATGCGGTTCTCGGAGGCACCGCCAAACGCATCTACCGTCTTTTCACCCAATAGCGAGAGGAACCCGACCATGGCCGAGACCCGCCGCGTGGGCTTCGTCGGCGTCGGCCTGATGGGCCACGGCGCGGCGAAGAACATTTTCGAGAAGGGCTACCCGCTCGCCATCCTCGGCCACCGAAACCGAGAGCCCGTCGACGACCTTGTCCGCCGCGGCGCCAAAGAGGCCAAGGATGCTGCGGATCTGGCCGGGATGAGCGACGTCGTGATCACCTGCGTCCCGTCGGCCGTCGAGATGGAGGCCGCCTTCCACGGCCCGCGCGGCCTCATTGCTGGCGCAAGACCCGGCATGATCTTCATCGACGCCACCACCAACGACCCGGTCGTCACCCGCAAGATCGGCGCTGAACTAGCCGAGATTGGCTGCGAGCTGGTCGACGGTGCTATGGGTCGCACACCCAAGGAAGCCGAGGAAGGGCGTCTGGCCACCTATGTCGGTGGCGCATCGGAAACGATCGAGAAGGTACGCCCCATCCTTGAAACCTACGCCGACACCATCGTTGTCTGCGGCGGTCTTGGGGCGGGCACCACCTGCAAGCTGGTCAACAATTCGATCACCATCGGGATGGTCGCGGTGATCTCCGAGGCGTTCGCCACGGCTGCAAAACTCGATGTCGATCTCGAGGCGCTGTCGTCGGTGATCTCCGCCGGGGGCGCGAACGGCGGCATGTGGCAGATGTTGAAGCCCTGGATCCTCGAAGGCGACGATAGCCGGCTGCGCGGACCGATCCGGATCGGGGCGAAGGATATCCGGACCTATGGACACATGGCGGAGAGCGCGGGAGTCGCGACCTTCATCGCTCAGGCCGTCAACCAGACCCTCCGCCTCGCCCTCAACCAAGGGCACGCCGACCGTTTCCTGCCGGTGCTGCCGGGCATCCTCGCCGGCCTCAACGGGGCAAAGATCAGGGATATCTGACGCTGCCCTCTCGACCTCGAACGAGGTCGGCAGCGCGCTCGCCGATCACGTATGCGGCAAGGTTGGTGTTGTGCATGATAGTGTCCGGGAACACGCTGGTGTCCGCGACCATCAGCCCCTCGATGCCGTGCACGCAGAGCCTTGCATCGACGACGCTGGTGGCCGGATCGCTCCCCATCCGGCATGTTCCGGACTGATGGTGCGCCGAGGCAAGCATCGCCGTGAGGTGGTCACGGAAGCCTTCGCGTCCCGTCAGCAGCCGCGCCTTGCGCCGGGCAAAGGGGGCCGACGCGATGATCCGTTCCATGGCCTCAAAGGCATCATCGAATCGCGCGAGGTCGCCGTCGGTCGCGAGGTAATTGTGATCAATGAGCGGCGGCGAGGTCGGATCGCTGGTCGCGATCTCGACGGTCCCGCTCGACTCCTGCCGGGCGAGATAGGCAAACAGCCCTGAGACGCCTTCCTCCTCGTCCACCGGAAACGGATGGATGTGCCACGGCGGCTCGCCCTCCTTCCCCGCCGGGCCGCGCAGGCTCACCGAGAACAGTCGGCCGGCCATCGCCGACACGGCGTCGACTCTAAACAAGACCGCGCAGCCGGGATGGTCCGTCAGGTTCTGGCCTGCGGGCAGGGCGGCGACGAGCGGAATGCCGGTTCGCGCAAGCAAAGCGGCGGGACCGATTCCTGAGCGCTGCAGGATGGCTGGCGAGTTGTAGACGCCGGCCGAGACGATGATCCTGTCCGCTTCGATCGTTTCCGCGAGCCCGTTGCTGACGCAGCGCAGGCCCGTCGCTCGACCTTTCTCGACCAGCACGCGGTCCACCAGCGTCCCGCCACGAATTGTGAGATTGGTGCGCTGGCGGGCGGCCCTGAGATAGGTGTTGAGCGTCCCTTGCTTCATCTCCTTGAAGCGGTTGTGCGGAAAAGGACCGAAGACCCCCGCATCCGCACCCACGGCATTGAAGTCGCGGGCGTGAGATATCCCATCCGACAGACAGGCCTCGGCAAAGACCCGATTGACCGGCGCCCAGGCCTCTTCGCGATAGCGCTGGATGATGATCGGGCCGTCATTGCCGTGTGCGGGATCGTTGCCGAAATCGCGGTCAGTCTCGATCCGCCGGTAGAGCGGGAGGACGTTATCCCAGGCCCAACCCGGACACCCCATCGAGGCCCAGCGATCGTGGTCGAAGGCAGCGGGACGAACTGCAATGGTCGAATTCACCATCGACGAGCCGCCAACTAGACGGCCGCGTGGCAGGCGAATCGGCCGGCCGCCGCGTCGTCCTGCCCGGTCGGTATCGACGAAGCCCCAGTCGAACTCGGGCGCGCCGGAGACACGCCAGGTATGCTCGCCGCTTGCGACAAAGAGCGGGGTCCACTCCGCCTCGAGCGGAAAATCGGGACCGGCCTCAAGTAGAAGGACGCTTCGCTCCTTGTCCTCGGCGAGCCGTGCCGCCACGACACCGCCACTCGAGCCGGCACCGACGACGACAGTGTCGTAATGTTCGGTCATTCTCGAACAGTCCCATCAGCTGTCGTCGAGGACGATGCTCAGTTTTCAAACGGCTCCTCCCGTGGCCCGACTAAGGCTCTTCGGCAGAGCAGCGTCAGAACCGTGCAGAGGGAAATGGCTCGTCTATCCCAACTATCCTTCGAGCCACCGCCGCGCAATTGCGATCCGGTCTCAGAATCCGGAGGCGTGTCAACCGACGATCTTGGAGCATTTTTCGACGTCCGCAACGCCGTCATTAGGAGGCGTCGTTAACGACATCCAGCCCTCTGCGCGACTTGCCGACGGAGGTGATATCGTTCGCTGGCGCTCTCTGACGCATTCGGATGTGCGATCGATCCCCGAACAACGACCTTTGGACACGTTATCCCAACGGCCATCTATCCCGGAGCCAAAGAGAATCGGCCATTTCTCCAGAGAATGTTGGAGCCGGGTTTCTCTCCCTCCGCCAGAGATACCTCGCCAAACTATCTCCGAGCCGATCTCCATCGTCACGAATGCCGCAGTTCTGTGCGCTTCCGAGCGACGACCTGTTGACCTCGCAGTTCGCTCTCCGCGCCGTTGTTCTCTTTTTGGCTCTTTATTCTCCAAACCTCATGACTTCGGCCATTCAGTACCGATCACGGAGGCCCAACAATTGTATGCGTTTGCGTCCGACCTGGCTGGGGTTGGTTCTCGGTTTCTTTTGGATGGCCAACTTTGAGATCTGGCGTTTAGTCGCCACCTCCCAGGTCGGCTTTCGGGTACAAAGCTGCCATGGCTACGTCCGTCCAGGGACGGCCGAATCTGACCCGTTGCCGGCGTCACGCAAACCAACCTCGCCGGTTCACCGTCCGATGCGGCCTTCGGAGGTGGCTTCGAAGATTGGGAATGCTGCAGCCTTATCAGTTCGACCAAGCCGCGCAGCGAAGCGCCAGGCGGCTCGTCAGGCCGTTAACTGATCTGGACACGACGGGTCACTTGCCCGTTGCTCTCCCAGTAGGTGTGCTTCGTGGCGATTGAGGGATCGTCCATCGCCGGCTGGACGTTACAGCTCGTATCGATCGCCCGTGAGGAGACGGCATGCACTCCCGCAGGGGGGTCGGGCCAGTCGAGGGACCAAATCTTCCAGGCGAATTCCGCCTCCTCACTGGGATCGATGGTCGCCAACATCCACGGCCCATCGTCGATCTTGACCTCGACACGGTCGATCGGCGCACCCCAGGCGGCTCCGACAATCCGATAGTCACTCCCGATGTGACTGACACGGGCCGGCGCCGACGCGAGCCGCGCCCGGCCAACCGACGTCTCCACCCACACCGTTTCCCCGTCGTAGACTTCCTCGCGAAGTGTGACGTAATCGCGCCCCATGAACCGGTTTTCTAAGCGACGATCGCGTACGTCGATGCGCTTGAGCCATTTCACGTTTGCGATGCCGTACCAGCCCGGAGCTATCAGCCGGAGTGGGAAGCCATTGTCTGGCGGCAAGGGAACTCCGTTCATTTCGTAGCAAAGGATATTCCTTGGATCCATGGCTTCCGTGACCGACATGCTGCGCGCGAAGTTTTGAACAAATTTGACGTCGTCGGGGCGCGTGATCTCACCTTCGTCCGCACACCAGAAGACGACCTCGATGCCGCTATCGAGGATGCCGGCGTTCTCCAGGATGGGGGCGAGTGGCGTTCCTGCCCAGCGCGCATTGCCAACGCCGCCATCGAAGAACGGGAGACCATGGTTACCCGAGCATTCGATCGTAAACACGACGTCCTCCCTGGGCCGCGCTTTTAGGTCGGCGAGCGTCAGTGTCATCGGGTTCTTGACGAGGCCGCTTATTTCCAGGTTCCAGGTGCTCGCGTCGATGACCGGCCGATTGAAATGCGCGATTGAAAAGAACTTTTCGTTGGGAGTGATCCAGGAGTCGAGATCCTCCCACACGAGCTGATTCTTGATCACCTCTGGGACGGGGTTCGGTGCGGGCTGATCGAGCCAACGGACTATCTCCTCCCCGCTTTGGCCAGGGAATGCATTCGCTCCGTGGGTGGCGTAGAAGGCGGCCAGCCCCGCAATCGCTGCGCTGCCCTTCGCGATAAATTCTCTTCGCCGAATATTTTGCATGGCGCGTCTCCATCTTTGATCAATTTGTATTGTTGCTTCTGGTGGTATTCCGATCCTGCATGGAAGAAATCTAGATTGCTTGAGGCTGCTTCCCGATCTGGCATTGCTAAACTCGGGACAAAGGGCGCCCAACCGAGGAAGTCTTCTCAGGCTCTCTCAACAGAGAACGGTTTCGCCGATCGTCGCGAGACAGCATTGTAGTCAACGGGTCCCGAACTTCTGGACGACGTGGACCTGCCCTTCGACGTAAGCGACCGCAATCTTGCCACTCGGCAGGCTGCGGATGGCCGCAAGTATCTCACGGTCTCGGAGGCGCCGGCGTGACCCTCGCGCTGCACTCGCTGTTCGCTCGCACTAATCGAAGGCGAGACATCGACGGCAGAACCAGCGCAGCGTCAACATGGTTCCGACCTTCGCCTGCCATCGCTGCCGACACCGGGACGTCGAGAACGCCTGCAACGACCAAACCCGATCGGAAATCAGCCACATCGGACGACTTCGTGTACCGATATTTGCTGTGAACGTTTGCCGACGAAGAGTGCTGCCCGCATCACCCGGCAGGGTGATGTGCATTTTCGTGATCTAGTGCTGCTGTCCGCCGCTGCGCGACGGTGATACGCTCGCAGCTCACTTCCGAGGTGCGCATGCTTGGGTCCGAACAAACCGATCATGCAATCGAGGCCTGCTACGATGCAGTGCTTGATTCGGTTCGCTGGCCCGATGCGCTCCAGATGCTTGCCGAATCGCTCGGTGCGGTGAGTTGCGTGATCCGCACAACCGACACACGCCACCCCTTTCGAGTGGACCAGCGGACGCGGAGCGCCAATGCGCCTGACTCAACCGGGCATAGGGAGTTCACCGCGCTCTGGCTTGAGAAGATCGACGGCGCTCCTGATCCCCACTTTGAAAGCCATCGGTGGCCATCAAGAGGGCCGGTTAGCTTCGTCGTGGAGGATGAGCTCACCACCGCCGAAGAACGGGCAACTCGGCGTCCGCCGTGACGGCCGGATGCACATCCGGTTCTCCGCCGGCCACGAATACCTGACCGGCTTTCCCGTGTCCGCCACCTGTCGTGGCTGCGGCACGCTGAACCGCGTCGCGTCCTGACGACGACCCACTCCCCGAACCCACCCGATCCTGGAGGCGCACGACGCCCTGACCCTGGCCATACGAGGCGCTGGACGCCCGGCCGAACGGCAGGCGTCCAATGCCCTTCAGCTGGAACAGCATTCGCCAGAGCCTCGTGCGCTCGTCCTCCACCCACACCTTCAACACTAGCTTCCTGGAGATGCGAGGAGCGCATCCCGTCCTGGCTCGATTCACCGATGTCACGGCGCTCCTGGACCATCTTCATTATGACAAGGCGTTGTCCGACGAGAAGAACGACCTCCTCTCCGTCCTGATCACCGTCGCGCAGTCGCGTTCGGAGGCGAGCGATGCCGCGGTCACCGTCCTGCTCCTCGCTCTCTGGCCTGGGCTCGACGCCGTATTCAACCGGCTGAGCCGCAGGGTCGAAGCACCCGAAGAATTGCCGTCAGAGATTCTGGACCACGCCGTCGAGCAGCTTCGTCGTCTCGATCTTCAATCGGTCCAGCGGATCGCGG
>JAGRKZ010000154.1 GCA_020442065.1 Bauldia sp. | reverse complement strand
CGCCGGCCGAGGCCTTGATCATCACCGGGAAGCCGACCGCGATCGCCGCCTCCACCGCCGCCGCCTCGCTCGTCACCGCCTCGGGGTGCCCCGGCACGGTCGAGACCTTGGCTGCGGCCGCGAGCTTCTTGGAGGCGATCTTGTCGCCCATCGCCCCGATGGCGTGCGGGTTGGGGCCGATGAAGGTGATGCCGGCGGCGTTGAGCGCCTCGGCGAACTCGGCCCGCTCCGAGAGGAATCCGTAGCCTGGGTGCACCGCGTCCGCGCCGGTCCGCTCGCAGGCCGCAATGATCTTGTCGATGACGAGGTAGGAGTCCGACGCCTGCGGCGGGCCGATATGCACCGCCTCGTCGGCGGCGAGCACATGCACCGCGTCGCGGTCGGCGTCGTTGTAGACGGCGACGGTGGCGATGCCGAGCCGCCTGGCGGTGCGCGTCACCCGGACGGCGATCTCGCCGCGGTTGGCGATCAGTATCTTCTTGAACATTCCCCGCGCTTTCCCCGTGGCTTCACGTCAGGCCGCGCGCGGCGTGATCGTTTTCAGTTCCTCGGCGATCGCACGTCGCCGCTCCATGAGTTCATAGTCCAACTGGAGCTGTAGAAAGAAGCCCTCCGATACCCCGAAATAGCGGGCCAGCCTAAGGTCGGTGTCGGCGGTGATCGCCCGCTTGCCCAGCACAATCTCGTTGATCCGTCTCGGCGGTACATGGACCGCCCGCGCCAGACCGTTTTGTGTCAATGCCATGGGCATCAGGAACTCCTCGCGGAGCACCTCCCCGGGGTGGGGGTTGGGCAGAAGGTCAGTGGTAGTCGACGATTTCGACGTTGTGGGCATTCCCGTCTCTCCAAACGAAACAAATCCGCCATTGATCGTTGATACGGATCGAATGCTGGCCGCGCCGCTCTCCGTGCAGCATTTCCAGTCGGTTGCCCGGCGGTACCCGCAAGTCGTCCAGACGGCGCGCGGCGTTGATCAGGCGAAGTTTGCGTAGTGCGATTCCTTGGATGTCTTGCGGCAGGCGGCGGCTGCGCCGGCCGTCCCAAATCGACTTCGTTTCTCCGTCGCGAAAATCGAGGATCATGCCACGCATTCATAACGCATAACGTTATGGGGGATCAATCGTCTCCTCACAGACCATACTTCGCCGGCCAGGCCGCGGCCGGGCCGCCGAGCTCCACCGCGGCGAAGCGGATCTCGTCGGCGAAGCGGGCGACGAGGAAGTCGCGCACCGCCGGCGCCATCTCGATCTTGGCGTAGCTGGCCTTGCGGTTGTGGTCGGCGGGAAGCGCCCCGCCCCACTCCCCGGGGTCGCCACCGAGGAAGCCGACGATGCGGCGTCTGAGGCCGTCGGCGTCGGCCTTCAGCTCGTCGAAGAAATAGAGGCCGAAATTCGCGTCATTCGCGCCGAGCCGCCAGCGCTCGATGGCGGCACGGAGCCCGGAATGCTCCGGCCCGGTCCCGCGCTCCATGAACGCCTGCACCGTCGCCAGCGACTCCGGCGCCTCCTCGGGATGGCGGCGGAGGATCATGCAGTATTGCGACCAGAACCGCTCCACCGGCTCGCGGACGAGATAGACGATCCGCGCCGCGGGAAAGCGCGCCCGCACCGCCCGCGCCTCGGCCTCGGGCAGGATCGCATAGGGCGGACAGATGTCGCCGGAGAGACGGCCGCCGCGCAGGTTGAAGAGCCGCGCGTAGCGATCGAGGTCGAGGGGCCGCTTGTGCAGCCAGATCCGCGCCGCGAGCCAGTCGATGTCCTCGGCGGCGAGCGGCCGTTCGTCGCCCCGCACCCGCCGCCGGTTGGCCGATCGCAGGCTCCGCGCCGCCCGCTCGTGCAGCGGCGCGGCGAAGCGCAGGAAGCGCTTGCTGCCGTTGAGGTAGTGGAGCTCCTTGATCGGCGGCATCCAGAAGCCCGGATGGAAGGCGAGCTGGTCGAACAGCCAGCGCGTGCCGGCCTTCTGGGCGCCGATGCAGATGAAGTCGGGGCCGCGCGTGTCGCCGGACGCGATCAGTGCCGGCGCAGGACCGGGCTGCCGCCGGTTGCGTCGCTTGCCGCTCTTCCCCTTTGCCGTCTCGCCCTTGTCCCGGGCCATCCCCACCCATCCTCGACGTCGCCCCGGAATGCCGGCGCCCTCGATACCAGACCGGCCGCCACGATGCGCGGTTTCTTTGTGCGGAGGGAGGGGCGAAAAATTTGACCTCAGCGGATGCCTTGCTACGCTACCCGCTTCCGGGGACTCGTCCCGCCGCTCAGGACTGTCATGAACGATCTCGACCCCACCGACCGCAAGCTCGTGACGCTGCTGCAAGCCGACGGCCGCAAGCCCCATGCCGAGCTTGGCAAAGCCGTCGGACTCGCCGTTTCCTCCGTCAACGAGCGCGTCCGCAAGCTGGTCGACCGCGGCGTCATAACCGGCACCCATGTTCACGTCGCCCCCGAGGCGATGGGGCTCGATCTCCTGGCTTTTGTCTTCGTCGGCTGGAGCCAGCCGGACGTGGAGGCACGCTTCCTCGGTCGCATCGAGGCCGAGCCGGCGGTGCTCGAGTGCCACCACGTCACCGGCGCCTGGAACTACCTGCTCAAGGTTCGGTTGCGGAACACCCGCTCGCTCGAGGCCTTCCTCGCCGAGGTCATCAAGTCGGTCGAGGGCATCGAGCGCACCGAGACGCTGATCGTCCTCTCCTCCCCCAAGGAGACCACCGCTCTTGACCCGGACCCGCCTGCCTGGGCGCGGTGATAGCCGCGCCCGGCGGCTGCGAGCGGCGATCCACGGCAGCCAGCGCCCTAGATGTTGACCACCAGGAAGTCGTCGTTGACCAGCGACGCCGGTGTGACGACTTGCAGTTCGGCGACCTTCACCGCGGTACCTCCGTTGGTGCCGTCGGCGTCGTACCAGAGTGTGTGGGTGTCGCCCTGGTAGATCAGCTGGGCATGGGCCGCGTTGGCGTTATGGTTGCCGTTGGTGTTGATGAAGTAGTTCGCATTGAGCACGCCCTGGGCGTTGTGGGCGAGGCCCGCGAACATGTCGTCCGGCAGCCAGAACCGGTCGGAACTGGCAAAGGTTCCGGACGTGAAGCCCTGGATGTAGTCGAAGGAGCCGTCGCCGAAGTTCTCGAGGACGAAGATGTCGCGGTGGCCGTCCTCGCTGTGACCGATGTCGGAGAGGAGGTCGTTGTCGCGGCCGCCCCGCAGGATTTCGGTGCCGGTCGAGTCGTGGATCGTGTCGCCGCCGCGGTCGCCGAAGGCCGACCCGTTGGCGGCCGGGCGGAGCGTGTCGCCGTAGTAGGACCCCACGACGTTCTCGACCCCCGTATACGTATCTCCGCCGGTTCCGCTGATTGAGTCTCCGGTGGTCAGATCGACCGTCACCCCGCCATTTGCGCCGTAGTAGCTGACGGTGTCGCCGGTTCCGCTGCCGCCGACGATGATGTCCTTGGCGAGCGTGATGTCGTCCGCCGCGTAGATCAGGTCGTCACCGGCGCCGCCGTCGAGGATGTCGGCGCCGTCACCGCCGTCGAGGACGTCATTGTCGCCCTTACCGGCTATCACATCGCCGCCGGCAAGACCGTAGAGATAGTTGACGCCGTCGTCGCCCTGGATGACATCGCCGTGGGTCGAGCCGGTGATCATCTCGATGCCGGAGAAAGTGTCGCCGGCGGCGGCGCCACCGTTGGCGGCGCCCCACAGGTAGACGCTCACCCCCGAAGATTCGTGGATGTAGGACACACCGTCGAAGCCGTTGCCGCCGATGAACTGGTCGGCACCGGCGCCGCCTTCGAGATTGTCGTTGCCCTCGCCGCCGTCGAGGATGTCGTTGCCGGCGCCGCCCTTGAGGTTGTCGTTGCCGCCGAAGCCGCGGAAGTGGTTGTTGGCGCCATCGCCCTCGATGGTGTCGCCGAAGGCGCTGCCGTCGATGTTCTCGATGCCGCTGAAGCCGTCCTGGAGGCCGCCATACGTGGTGGTCATGTAGAGCAGCTCGATGCTGAGCCCGCTCGCGCTGTCGACGAAGCTGACGGTGTCGATGCCATCCCCGCCGATGAACATGTCGGCGCCCGGTCCGGCCACCATCACGTCGTCGCCCGCTCCGCCATCCATGATGTCGTCGCCGTCGCCGCCGTTGAGATGATCGTCGCCGCCGCCGCCCTTGAGGCGATCGTCGCCCTTGCCGCCATAGAGGCCGTCTTTGCCGCCGCCGCCCTTGAGCAGGTCGTCGCCGTTGCTGCCGTAGAGCGAGTCGTTGGCGCTGCCGCCGTAGAGTTTGTCGTTGCCGCCCTTGCCGAACAGCATGTCGTCGGCGCCGAGGCCGACCAGCTTGTCGTTCTGGCCTGCGCCCTTGAGCTTGTCGTGCTTCTTGGTGCCCTTGATCGTGGTCATGAGAGGTTCTCCGTGGCGCGCGTTGTCGCGTCGGTCCGCGGCGCGTGGCGCGAACCGAGGCCGGGACCCTCACCCGGTGATTATTCGTCTAGTGATTATTTTTGACGTATGTTTTACGTTGCGGCGCTAGATACTCCCGGTTCGTCGTCGCCGCAGTGACCTGCGTCACAGGCATATCGCCGTCCGCGAATGACCGGTTGGATAGGCGGCTAGAGGCCTGACCAGGCGAGCGCCGCCACCGTTCCGGCGGCCAGCGACAGCGCCGTCACCGCGGCGTAGCCGAGGCCGAAGCGGACGCCCCCCACCGTCATCGCCAGCACCGACTTCGACACCGAGTTGCTGGCCACCGCGACGATGATCGCGATGGCCGCCACCGTCGCGTCGGGACCGCCCGCAAGCCGGGTCATCGACAGTGTGATGGCGTCGACATCGGCAAGGCCCGCCACGGCGGCGAGGACGATGTTGCCGGCCCCGCCGAGGGTATCGCCGGCGATCCGGGTGAGGACGAGGATCACCGCCAGCAGCACGGCAAAGCCGAGCACGAAGCGGATCTCGAACGGGTTCTTCACCGCCGGGCTCTCCTGTGCGCCCGTGGCCGGGGCCGGTGCGAAGCTGTGGTTGAGGATCAGCGCCCCCGCGGCCGATACCGCCGCAGCCGCAGCCAGGGCCGGCGCCACCGCGCCGGCAAGACCGGCGCCGAACAGCGCCACCACCACGATCACCCGCGCGAACATCACCGTCGAGGCCGCGAGCGCCCCCGACAGGTAGGTCCGCCGGAGCGCCGGCGCCTCCCGCGCCCGCCGCGCGAAGTCGAGCGTCACCGCGGTCGAGGAGACGAGCCCGCCCGCGGTGCCGGCGATCAGCGGGCCGTAACGCTCCCCCGCCACCCGCGTCGCCACGTAGCCGGTGAACGAGACGCCGGCGATGACGATCGTCATCAGCCACAGCTCGTATGGGTTCAGCACCTGATACGGGCCGAAGCCGCGGTCGGGCAGCACCGGCAGCGCGACGAAGGTCATGGCGAGGAGGGTCAGGGCCGCCCGCAGCTCCGGCCAGGTCAGTCCCCCGAGCCGTGCATGGAGCGATTCCTTCGCCGCAAGCAGGCCCGCGGTCGCCACCGCCGCCGCAGCCGCCACCGCCATGGTGCCGAGGACGGCGTAAGCCCCGAGCGAAAAGGTGACGAACATCGCCATCAGCGTGGTCATGCCGAACACGCCCTCGTGCTCGGTCTGTCGCCAGCGGAACAGCGTGGCCGCGGCGGCGAAGGCAAGGAAGGCCAACCCGATCGGCGCCGGCCCGATCTCTTGGCTCAGCAGTCCCCAGACGCCGCCGAAGAGGCCAATCAGCGCGAAGGTACGAAGCCCGGCGGTGCGCTCCCCCTCCTTCTCGTCGCGCTCGCGCCAGCCGCGCTCCACCCCGATCAGGAACCCGATCGCAAGCGCCAGCCCGAGCCGGGTGAAGGTCTCGACGTCGTCCATGGCCCGACGCTAGTCCCGCCCCTCACCCCGGACAAGCCGCGTCCTCGCGCGCGACCCTCGAAGGCGCCATCCGCCACGGCCTGGATGCGGCGGGCGCCGCTCGAGGGCCATCCCATGGCAGGCACCGACCGGAGCGGGGTGGATTCCGGCCGTCGTTTCAGTATTTGCTAACTTTGACGATGCGTTTTGTGGCAGGAACTCTTTTCGCCGGCCTTCCGTAGCTGTCACCGTCAGGGTCTCCATACCCCGCGGTCGCACCATAGGGCGGAACCAAGCGCCATGCCGGGCACAAAGTTCGTGACAGCGACAGGCGACGTCTATGTCGACGGCTTGCTTTCCGGTCGCGGCTGGAATACCGGCACCCTCACCTTCAGCTTTCCGTCCAGCGCGTCGTTCTATGGCTCGGGCTACGGCAGCGGCGAGCCCGCCAACGGCTTCGAGGCCTTCAACGCCACGCAGCAGTCGGCGGTTCGTGGCATCCTTGGCCACTACGCGGGGATCATCAATCTCGCGTTTCACGAGGTCACCGAGACATCCGTCACCCACGGCGACCTGCGCTTTGCCGAGAGCGACGCCCCCTCCACCGCCTGGGGCTACTATCCCTCAGGCGACGCCGAAGGCGGCGACAGCTGGTACAACAGCAGCGGCGGCGACTACGACAACCCGGTTCTCGGGACCTACGCCTACCTGACCCTTCTCCACGAGATCGGCCACGCCCTCGGCCTCAAGCATCCCCACGAGGCCGGCTTCTACGGTGCCGTGCCCGCCGACCGGGACTCGCTCGAGTACTCGGTGATGAGCTACCGCTCCTACATCGACTCCCCGCTCGACTACTACCGCAACGGCTATTCGAGCTTCCCCCAGTCGCTGATGATGCTCGACATCGCGGCGCTGCAGCAGATTTACGGCGCCAACTACAACACCAACGCCGACGACACCGTCTATCGCTGGAGCCCGGCTACCGGCCAGATGTACGTCGATGACGTCGGCCAGGGACTGCCGGCCGGCAACAAGGTCTTCCTCACGGTCTGGGACGGGGGCGGTCGCGACACCTACGATTTTTCCGCCTACGGCAACGCCCTCAAGGTCGATCTCGATCCCGGCGCCTGGAGCACGATCTCGTCATCGCAGCTCGCCAGCCTCGGCAACGGCAGGGTTGCCGCCGGCAATATCGCCAACGCCCTCCTCTACAAGGGCATCACGGCATCCCTGATCGAGGATGTCATTGGCGGCAACGGCAACGACACCATCGCCGGCAACGGTGCCGACAACACACTTGCCGGCGGCCCCGGCAACGACGTCCTCTCCGGCCGCGGCGGCGACGACACCGCGGTGTTCTCCGGCGACGCCGATCGCTACGAGATCACGCTGAACGGCAACGGCACCTGGACCATCTCCGATCTGCGCGACGGAAGCCCGGACGGCACCGACACGCTGTCGCAGATCGAATATTTCATGTTCCGCGACACCGTGATCGACGGCGATGCGGCGGCGGAGAAGGCGACCACGACCGGCCTGCCGCCCGACGTGGTTGCGGCGACGGCGAACCATGAGCCCGTCGCCAGGAAGGACGTCTTCTTCGCCCGCAAGGGCACGGAGCTGAACGTCGCCGTCGAGAATGGCGTCCTCGCCAACGATTCGGACGAGGACGGCGACGCCCTCACCGCGGCCATCCACCGCGACCCCCGCAAAGGCAAGGTGGACCTCGATGCGGACGGCTCGTTCGTCTTCAAGGTCGGGAAGAAGTTCACCGGCAAGGTCAAATTCAAATATGCGGCCAGCGACGGCGAGACCGTCGACAAGGCCAAGGTCGTGGTCAAGGTGCTCAAGCGGGGCGACTACGATGACATCCTCGACGCCGGGGGACTGACGGCTTCGCTCGACAGCCACGGACTCGACTCCATTCCCGCGCCCGTGCCCGTCGCTGGCAACGCCTGCTTCGACCCTTTCCGCGACGGCAGTGACCACACCCTCCGTGGCTTCGACCACGACTGGCTGTCGGGCACCGGGCACGTCTACGACCTCTACGTCTGAGCGGCGCAGTCGGCGCGACCAGCGGGAGGCAATCGGCCGGCCACCGCCGCTCCCCGGATTCGCCGGTCTGCTGCCAGACTCCGCTGCCGCGTCGAACCTCGCAACCGCAGGCGCCCGCGATCGCCCGGGAAATCACGGCGCCGGACTTGCGTCGACTACAACCTTGGGGTAGCGCGTCACCGGAGCACAATGTCACATGGGTATCGCCTTGCCGATGGAAGTGACGAAGACCGCTCCCCCGCACGATCTCTGGGCGGTGGCCGCCTATTTCAATCCCTCCGGGTTCCGCCGGCGCCTTGCGAACTACCGGACGTTCCGGAGCCGGCTTGACGTGCCCCTTGCCACGGTCGAGCTGTCGTTCGGCAAGCCCTTCGAGCTGTCGGCGGGGGATGCCGACATTCTCATCCAGATCCGCGACGGCGACGTCATGTGGCAGAAGGAGCGCCTGCTCAATCTCGCCGTGGCCGCGCTGCCCGCGGACTGCACCAAGGTGGCCATTCTCGACTGTGACCTGGTGTTCGGGTCGCCCGATTGGGCGCAGCGCACCAGCGCTGCGCTCGACGAGGTTCCGCTCCTCCAGCCGTTCAGTCACGCCTATCGCACGCCCCCGGGGTGGACCGCGGACGGTTTGGCCGATCCGGGCGACTATGTGCTCCATGCCGCCGCCTGGTTGATCGAATCCGGAATGACTGTGGACGACGCCCTGCGGGGCATCGGCAACGACATCGGCTGCGCGCATGGCCTCGCCTGGGCCGCGCGGCGTGAGCTCTTGGCTGAACACGGTCTCTACGACGCCAGCATCGTCGGCGGCGGCGACACCTGCCTGTTTAGGGCCGCTTACGGCTACATGGGTCTGGTTGTTGAGCGCTTCCGCCTCGACCGTCCCCACGCCCGTCACTACCGCGACTGGGCGGAGCCGTTCTACGCGGCTGTCGGCGGAAAGGTCGGCTATGCCGCCGGGCATCTCTATCACCTCTGGCACGGGTCCGTGGACGACCGGCGCTACATGGAGCGCCACGAGACGCTGGCCGGCTTCGCTTTCCATCCGCGCGAAGACGTCGCCTTGAGCGACAGCGGCGCCTGGCGGTGGAACACCGCCAAGGACGACATGCATCGCTACCTGCAGAGCTACTTCGGCTCACGGAACGAGGACGGGTAGGCGCGTGTCGCAAGGCCGGCCTGTTCGAGACGTGTCCAGCGGCACCGGCCCCGCAATAAGTGGCAATGGCCGCGGGGATTTTTGGGCGATCACGACGCATTTCAATCCCGGACGCTACGCGAGCCGGCTCCGCAACTATCGCCGCTTCCGGTCCCGCCTTGCGATGCCGCTGCTCGCGATCGAGCACGCCGCTGGCGGCCGCTTCGAGCTCGCCGACGACGACGCCGATATCGTCGTTCGGGTCGGCGGCGGCGACGTGATGTGGCAGAAGGAACGCCTCGTCAACCTCGCGCTGCCCGCCCTGCCGGCGAGCTGCACCAAGGTTGCCTGGCTCGACAGCGATATCGTCTTCGACCGGCCGGACTGGACCCATGCCGCCAGCCGACTCCTCAATCAGCGCCCGCTGATCCAGCCGTTCAGCCATGCCTTCTATATGCCGCACGGCTGGGCGCCGGGAGACGCGGTCAAGGCCGCGCTCGACCTCAGGCACCCCGCCGCCTGGCTGGTCGCGCAGGGCGCCGCGCCGGAGCATGCCGTCGCCATCACCGGCGGGGCGAGCGAACCGATGCAGTACACCCCCGGCCTTGCGTGGGCGGCACGCCGCGATTTCCTCGCGGCGCACAGCCTCTACGACGCCTGCATCGTCGGCGGGGGCGACGGCGCTATGCTCCGGGCGGCCTTCGGCCTCCCTCACCTCACCCGCGATTTCCAGAAAATGCAGCCAGGCCGCTATCAACACTATCTCGCCTGGGCGGAACCGTTCCGGCAGGGGCTTGGCGGCGATGGCGTCGGGTTCATCGACGGCGCGGTGTATCACCTCTGGCACGGCCGGCCGGCGCAAAGGCGCTACATCGACCGTCATGCCGCCCTCGCCGCTCACGGCTACGATCCGCACACCGACATCGGCCTGTCCCCCGGCGGCGCCTGGGCCTGGACCTCGGACAAGCCGGCCCTCCACGCCTTCGTTCGCAACTACTTCGCCGATCGGCGCGAGGACGACGGCTGATCCGGCTTCAAGTTACCGTCTCCCGCGCCTGTTCTCGTTGAGCCTTCAGGGCCGGCCCGACCCTCTCCCCGTCCGGGTCTGTTGCACGGTTCGGGGAAAACGGCCTGCGTGCTTCGAGGCTCCCCGGCTCGCGGCCGGGGTCGCACCTCAGCATGGCGGTGTTTTGTTCATCGAAAACAAAGACGTAGCCACTGAGGTGCTCGGGCGAAGCCCGAGCCTCGAAGGACGCAATACCCTATGTCGGGCCAGTTACGCGACAGGCCCTCGAGGAGAGAGCCTACCCCCGACTTGATCTGAGGGTGGCGCGCGACGGGTGAAGGGCAAATCCCCCGCACCGTCGATGGTCTCGACGCTGACCCGGATTCACCCAGAACGGGAAGTCGATCCGTGACGAACGTGATTTCATCATACGATTACCCACGCCGTGCGCGGGCCTGGGACCCCGTTCCGGCCGCTGTCGACGCCGTGGCAGTGCTGTACGTGCCCCGTGCAAACCCGTGGCGCGGTCCGTTGCAGGCCTGTGACGTCGCCCGGAGACTCAGTCCGGGTGCGGGGATAGTTCAGGTGCGGAGCGGTCCGCTCGCCGTCGCTTTCCACACCGAATCGTCCGGGATCGCCGCGACCTCGTCGGTGATCTCGGCATAGCCGTTCATCGACTTGAACGCCCCAAGCCTCGGCGCCACCGTCTCCACCCAGAACCGCTCGACGTCCTCGAACGTCCGGTAGCCCGGCCCCGCCGCCGGCGGCGCCGCCTCGTAGGCGGCGAGCAGCTCCGCCGCCTTCGCCGTCAGGAAGGCGACCTCGTCGTCGACCATGCGCTCGCCGATCTGGCGGCGCGCCTGGTGGGCGTCCCGTCCCATGGCGAAGTGGCGGCCGGTCTCGCCCGGCGGATCGAGTGGCAGCGGCGGCAGCCGGCCGGGATCGACGCAGGCCGGCTCCACCGCCCAGAGCAGCGAGGTCTCCACCCGCCCGGCATGGTCGCCGGCCGACTTGCCGTCGGCGTCGAAGCCGCGGACATTGGCCTCGAAGTCGGGCAGGCCGTGGAGCCGCGCCCGCACCCGCGGCTGCAGCAGGCCAACCAGCGTCTTGAGGTCCTCCCAGTTCGGTCCGTAGTGGCCGGTGAAGAGGATCACCGCCCGGAAGCCGAGCGCCTCCGCGGCGCGGACGTGGTAGCAGACGTTCTTGAAGTGGATCCACGGCGGTACGGCGGTCAGCCAGGTCCGGGCCACCTCGCCCACCTCGCGGCGCGCCCAGGCCGCATAGTGGCCGACCTCGTGGATGTGCCAATAGTCGGGCGGTGCGACGATGCCGCCGCCCTCCCGCGCCGCCCGGCAGCAGATGGCGTGCGCCTTGAGCGCATCGAGCCCGAGCGTGTTCTGCGGCCCGTGCGGCTCGCAGAGGCCATACGGCATGTAGAGCACCGGCGCCGCGGCGAACGCCGCCTCGAGCTCGTCCGGAAACATCCGCTCCCAGCGTACTTCGCGTTCCATCTCGCCTCCCCCGTTTCGCCCGGCCGCCCCGGCCGCTCCAGACGGCGAAGTTATGGTAGGATGGCGAGACGACCAAGGCGCCGTCGTCGGAGGCGGGGACAGAAAGGCGGCGTGGATTACCTGCCTCGCTTGACGACCCGTCCCGCTTTAGTATGATGAAATGCGGGGGAGCGGCGACCGAAAATTCTTTGTAACGCACTGAAAATACAGAACTAATCGTTCCGGCGAGGTCGGCCAACCGCCCGCCGTCCGCTTGCGGGGGAGGAAGCAGCGGGATGCCCGAGACTGTGGCCGAGAGCCGAGGACGCGGCGCCGGCGACGAGCCCGTCGTCCGGCTGGAAAATGTCCAGAAATTCTTCGGGCCGATCCAGGCGCTCAAGGACATTAGCCTTGCTATCGGGCACAACGAGATCGTCGGCCTGATCGGCGACAACGGCGCTGGAAAGTCCACTCTGATCAAAGTGATGACCGGGGTCCAGCCGCCGACCTCGGGCCGCATCTTCATCCGCGGCCGCGAGATCGACCTTGCCGACTATTCCGTGCGGATGGCGCACGAGCTGTCGATCGAGACTGTCTACCAGGACAAGTCGCTCGCCGACAAACAGCCGCTGTGGCGGAACTTCTTCGTCGGCCGCCAGATCACCAACCGCTTGGGCTACATCAACATCCGCAAGCAGAAGCAGATCGCCGACCAGATCCTCAAGGGCGCGATCGGCTTCCGCAGCGCCGGGATCACCGTCGATTCGACCGTCGCCCATCTCTCCGGCGGCGAGCGCCAGGGCATCGCGATCGGCCGGGCCATGCACTACGAGGCCGACCTCATCATCCTTGACGAGCCCACCGTCGCGCTGGCCGTCGCCGAGGTCCGCAAGGTGTTGGATTTCGTCCGCCGCATCAAAGAGAACGGCCGCGCCTGCATCTACATCGAACACAACCTCGCCCACGTCCACGAAGTCGCCGACCGCTTGATCATCCTCGATCGCGGCCGGATCGTCTCGGAGATCCGGCCGCGGGACATGTCGGTGATGGAACTGACCGAGTACCTGATCGACCTTCAGCACAGGACCTGAGCCGGCATGGCCGCCCAGAAGAGACCATCGCTGATCCAGCGCTACGAGGGCCTGCCGATCATTATCGTCTTCGTACTGCTGCTGGCGCTGTTCATGTATCTCGCGCCGCAGGTGTTCCTGCAGCCGTTCATCTACACGACCTTCCTGTCCACCCTGCCGCCGCTTCTACTTCTTGCCGTGGGTCTGACATTCATCATCGGCGCCGGCGAGATCGACCTCTCCTTTCCGGCGGTGATATCTTTCTCGGGCTTCGTCTTCGCGATCCTGTTCAAGGAATACGATCTCGGCTGGCTCGCCGTCGTGGCCGCGCTGGCCTCGGGTTTCCTGGTCGGCCTGATCAACGGCATCATCATCGCCAGAATCGGAATCCCGTCGTTCATCGCCACGCTGGGCACGCAGTTCTTCTGGTTCGGCATGGCGACCGTCCTCTCCGAGGGCAAGTCCTATGCCCTTCGCGGCGTCGACGAGAGCTCGGTCTGGAAGTGGATCGTCGGCCGACCCTTCGCTGATTCCGAAACGGTCTGGATCGCCCAATTGCCGATGCAGGCCTTCTGGACGCTTCTCATCGTCATCCTGCTCTGGTCCATCCTCAACCGCCACCGCTTCGGCGAGCACGTCCTCTTCATCGGCGATTCCAACCAGGTCTCACGGGTGGTCGGCATCGATGTCGAGCGCGAGAAGATCAGGATCTTCACCTTGATGGGCACGCTTGCCGCGATCGCCGCGATCATGCTCACGCTCGAGAACAAGAACTTCTTCGGCAACCAGGGCCAGGGATATCTCCTCACCGCCATCGCCTCGGTACTGATCGGCGGCACGTCGATCTTTGGCGGCCGCGCCACTATCGTCGGCACCGTCTTCGGCTCGATCATCATCCTCATGATCGAGCCGGCGCTGGTCGCCGCCGGGCTCACCGGTGCCTGGGTGAGGACGGTGCAGGGACTGGTCTTCCTGATCTCGATCGTCTTCTACCTCTACATGGACGAGCCCCAGCGGCGCGGCGCCTTCTTCGCGCGCATGGGCCTCCGGCGCGAATTCGGCGGGCGCTCCGCCGATGTGAGCGGCAGACCGGCCGGACGCGCCGGGCAGCCGCGATCCTGACAAGCAGGCAAACTCGAAGGGAGAAACGCGACATGAAGCGCACCACGACACTTCTCGCTAGCGCCGCCGCGATTGCGGCCGTCACCGCCGGCACCGCCTCCGCCGAGATGATCGGCGAAGGCCTGACCATGTATATGCAGATGGGCGGCAACCCCGGCGATGGCGCGACTCTCGCCCGCCAGACCGGCGCAGCCCAGGCCGCCGCCGCCTTTGGCGTCGATCTGAAGGAACAGTTCTCCGCCTGGGCGCCCGAGACCATGATCAACCAGTTCAAGGAAGCGGTCGCGGCCAAGCCGGACTGCATCGAGATCATGGGCCATCCCGGCAGCGCCGCCTTCCACGATCTCGTCAAGGGCGCCGTCGATCAGGGCATCATCGTTACCAGCGGCAACTCGCCCATGACCGATCTGCAGGCAGAGTTCGGCGCCATGGGCTTCGGCTATGCCGGTGTCGATCTCTATGTCGGCGGCCAGATCACCGCCAACTACATGCTCGCGCAGGGCCTGAAAGCCGGCGACGAAGCCATGGTCTATGGCGTGTTCAGCCAGGCCGAGCGTGGGCTTTCCGAAAAGGGCCTCGCCGACACCCTCGAGAAAGCCGGTCTCACGGTCGACCGTCTCGAGATCACCCAGGAGGCGAACAGCGACGCCTCGCTGGCGGTGCCGGTCCTCGCCGCCTACATCCAGGCTCACCCGGACCTCAAGGCGATCGGCACCCAGCACGGCGGCATCACCAGCGTCCTTGCCGACACCTTGATGAAGGCCGGCAAGAAGCCGGGTGACATCATCGTCGGCGGCATCGACCTCGCGCCCGCGACCATCGACGGCCTGAAGTCCGGATACGTCTCGGCGACGCTTGACCAGATTCTCTATCTGCAGGGCTTCCTGCCGGTCATGCAGTGCGTGATGACGGCGAAGTACAAGATGCCGGGCCTCTCCATCAACACCGGCGCTGGCGCGGTGACGTCGCAGACCATCGACAGCCTCGTCGAGCTGATCGACGCGGGCGTCCGCTAGTCGGGCGGGAAGTAACCATGGCGCTGGCGGGCCTCCCCGCTGGCGTCATGCGGCTCAGTATGGCGGACGATTCCCCGCCCGGAGCGCGAACCCATCGGGGACAACTCTGCGGGCGCGCTAGCCGCGGTCGCCGATCGGCTTCACCGCCACGCCCGCCGCGGCAAGTCGTCGGTAGAGGTTTCGCTCGCGCAGGATCGGCCACCACTCGTAGAGAAAGATCTCCATCGGCCGCCACAGCGCTACCCAGCCGAGGATCACCAGCCCTTCGATCCAGTACTGGCCGAACATCCCCTCCATCAGCTTCGAGAGGATGGTGCCGACGACCAGGGCGAGCGCCAGCACGGCCATGCCGATCACCAGCGAAAGCCGGCCGACGCGAAGCAGGTTCTTCAGCTCCAGCGCCGCGTGTTCGGCCCGGTCCTCGAAATAGTTGCGGAACGCTGCGGCGAGTTGGCCGGCGGCAAGACTTGCGGCCTCCTCGTCCGGCAGGTGCACCACGATCTCGATCGCTTGCTTCGTTGGTAGTTCGCGGGCGGAGCCGACGATGTAGTCCTCGGCGCGCTCGGCAAGATCGCGTCGCAACAGGGGCGACGGGTCGAGGGAGTCAAACAGCTGCGAGACTTTCGCAACCTGGATCTCTATCCGCGCTGTGCTCGACGGCGGCTCGCTCATGGGCAGAACACTATCACCCTACTCGGGCGGAAGTTCAGAGAGGCTCTGGTTGAGCATCATGCGGAGCGGCAGCATCGCCATCGACAGTTGCCCGGCCGCCTGCAGCTTGTCGAGCATCGCCAGCGCCTCTTCGATCAGGGCGCGCTTGCGAACCGGGTCGAGCACCATGATCTGGGTCTGTGCGATCGACATGATCAGGTCCGTCTGCCGTTCGACGCTGTCGGGCTCCGCCGCGAGCAGCGTCCGGGCGACGCTGAGGCCCTCTTCATAGGCGGCAACCGAATTCTCGAAGTCGTAGTTCTGCAGCCGCATGCCGCCGACCCGATTCAGGATGATCATCAGGTCGCGCTGCCAGTCCAGGTTCTGCGGGTCACTTTCGGCGAGCTTGCGGTTGATGACGAGGCTCTCTTCGAAGACCACAAGTGCTCCGGCGCTGTCACCGGCCTTGGCCTTTGCGTCGCCGACGCGCTCCAGCGCCACCGACAGTCCGCGCTGCCAGTCGGCGTTGTCCGGATCGCTCTCGGCGAGACCTCGCGCGATCCCGAGTTGCTCGTCGTAAAGCTGCGTGGCGGCCGCGACATCGCCTTCGGCAAGTGCCGCGTCTGCCGTCTTCTCGATGGCGATGGCAAGATCGGACTGATAGCTCTTGTTGCCAGGATCGCTCGCCGCCAGTTCACGTGCAATCGCCAGCGCTTCGTCGAACAGCTTGACCGCCTCCGCCGTGTCGCCGGCGAGCAGCTTCTGATCGCCAATCCGTTGAAGCGCGACGATCATGTCGCGGCGATAGGGCGCGTTGGTGGGATCACGCTCAGCCAGTTGCCGGACCAGCGACAGACTCTCCTCGTAGGCCGCCATCATGCCTGCCAGGTCGCCGGCCCGGCGCTTGGCATCGCCGACCGCGCTGAGCGTCTGGCCGACGCGCCGGAGCCACTCGTTATTCTCCGGCTCGGCGGCGGCAAGACCGCGAACGATACCGAGCGCTTCCTCGTAGAGCGCGAGGCCTTCGGCCGCCTGGCCCGTCGGCGTGAGGACGTCACCGATCTTGATCAGCGATATCCAGACGTCCGCCTGGGCATCCGGGTCGTCTGGCCGGGCCGCCTGCACCGCACGGGCGAGGTCGAGCGCCTCGCGATAGAACGTGAGCGCCGCCGGCAGGTCGCCGGTCCGTACCTTGATGTCGCCCTCGCGATTGAGCGTGAGGGACAGGTCGCTCATGAGCTTGAGATCGTCCGGATGGGCCGCGAGCAGCCGCCGCCGGATGGTCAGCGCCTCGTCCAGTCCTGCCTGCGCCGCTGCTGTGTCGCCTGCGGCGAGGTAGGTGTCGCTGAAGAGCGTCAGCGTCGTGGCGCGGCCACGAAGCACCTGTTCGTCGTCCGGAGCGGCCTTGAGAAGGTCGGCGATGGCGGTCTCGACGCGCTGCAAGATGGCGCGGAGGTTCTCGATCCGCATTCCCTGAATGTCGCGGACGCCCTGCGCAACGTCGCGGGCGACGTTGTAGACCGTGTCGCGGGCGATGGTGAGATTGGCATTGGCGCGATCCGCTTCGGCGTTGGCCCGTTCGGCTTCGGCATTGGCCCGGACCGCCTCGGCGTTGGCCCGATCCGCCTCGGCCGTGGCGCGTTGCTCGGCACGGAAGGCAAGGATTCCGGCACCGATCGCAACGAGCGCGACGAGACCCAGGATCGCCGCCGCCATCCGTGTCCGTCGCTGCACCCGCTGTGCGGCGTCGCGCTCGGTCTCGGCCTGGCGAAGCTTGGCCGCCTCCAGCGCCTGTCGCTGCGCCTCCGCTTCGCGCTTGCGCTCCGCGTCGGCCCGCTCCGATGCCTCGATGAAGTCGGTTTCGGCGGCATCGAAACGTCCCGGATGCAGGGCCAGCCAATTCTTGGCCCGCTCGAGCAGGATGCCTGAGATCAGCCCCTTGTCACGTTCGCTCTCGGGCAGTGCCTGCCAGTCGGCTAGCGCCCGTTCGAGGCGGTTCCGGCCGATCAGGAACTCGCGCTCCTCCTCGAGCCAGCCGACCAGCAGCGGCCAGACCCGGAACAGCGCCTCGTGCGCGACCTCGACCTCGCGCGTGCCCTCGTGCTCGCGAACCACCAGCAGGCGCGCGCTCGGCCCGGCCAGGGCCGAGAGCAGCCGCTTGCTCTCCTCCGGCACTTCATCCCAGCGCGCCGCCTGGCGGACGAAACCGCCCTCGTCGTTGATACGGACCATCCCCGGAACGAAGGCCTCGCGAAGCGCGGCGAGTTCAGCCGGCGTTGGCTTGGCCCGGGCGATGACGTCGGCGGCAGTATCGCGGACCAGCGTCTCCAGCGGCGAAAGGCCCGCCGCGGCATCGCGGAGGCTTTCGTACTCGTTGAGCCGCAGCCGCCCGTCGTCACCGAACTGGTCATAGATGCGCCGGAGCGCAAAGGCCACCAGCGGCAGAGCATCGGTGCTACGCGCGTCGGAGGCGATCCGCGCGACCAGCCCGTCCTCCACGTCGAGCCCGGCCACCCGCGCCGGGCCCCGGACGATGTCGCCGATCCGCTCCACCGGCATCGGCCGCAGCGAGAACTCCTCGAATTCGGAATCAAGGCCGGCCGCCTTCTGGACTTCCCCGAAGTGGTCGGAGCGCAGCGTCACCACGACGACGAAGGGCAGCCCCGGACCGAGCAGTCGGGAGAGATAGGCGAGGAACGCTTCCCGCCGCTCTGCCGCGCTCCGCGTGAACAGCTCCTCGGCCTGGTCCACCGCCACCAGCACGCCGGCGTGATGGGCATCGTGGGCCTCGGCCAAGGCATCGGCGATCGTCCGCGGATCGGTGTCGGGCAGCGCCCCGGCGTCGATGTCGACGCCAGCGGCCTTGAGGCTCCGGGACAGGCCGGCGAACGGGTCGTCTTCGGGCCGGAAGGCCGAAAGGACCACCCACTCCCGCTTTGCCTTGCGCAGGCGCGGGATCAGGCCCGCCCGCAGCAGCGACGACTTGCCGGTGCCCGATTCGCCGAGCACGAAGATGCAGCGCCGGCCGCCTTCGATGCGGCGGGAGTCAGCGCGCTGGATGAGCCGGCGGACGTCGTCGTCCCGCCCGAAATAGATGGCCGCGTCGTCCTCGTCGAACGACAGGAACCCCGGATAGGGCGCCCGGCCGGGCGGGAAGTCGAAGCCGCCCTGCCCCATCAGGGCGACCTCCGTGAGACGACGCGCGAGGCGTTCCAGGCCACCCTGCTTGTCGCGCACGAGGTTGAGCTTCTGCAGGTCGTCGCCGACGAACTGGTCGCCGTCTGGCGCGCAGATCAAAGGGAAGATCGCCTTGCCGCGCGAGCGGGCCTGGGCAAACTCGGCAAAACACCACTTGGAATCGAACCAGTTCCTGGTCAGCACCAGGATCATCGCCTGGGCGCGATCGAGCTCGTCATAGAGCTTCTGCTCCCACCGCTCACCGGGTGGAATGCCCTGGTGCTTGTCGATGTCGAGGAAGCCCTGTTCGAATCCCTGTGCCCTGAGCCAGGCGAAGATCTCTTCGGCCTGCTCCCGGTCCCGGCTCGAATGCGAGATGAAGACGCGCGCCATGGCGCGTCATATACTTGGCCGCCGGCCCGAGCCACAATCGCGATCTGTGACGGTGGTCACAGCCGGTCACGCGGTGCGCGGCACCGGCCGCGGGGCGGGCTTCGCCGACGCGGGGGCGATGGTCGCGTCCTGGTGCTCAGGGGGCCGGTCGGCGGGCAGCCCGAACGAGACCGAGCAGAGTCCCCCTGCGTCCTCCACCTTTAGGGTAACACCATACTCCGACAGGATGTCGTGGACGATGCCCAGCCCCAGCCCGGTGGAATCGGGCCCTTGCGCAAGGCCACGGTCCAGATCCGGGTCCGGTGCTCCGTCGGAGAAGCCGGGGCCATCGTCGAGGACGGCGATCCGCGCCGTGCCTCCCGCCTCTATACCGCGAATGACCACGCGGGCCTTGGCCCACTTGCGGGCATTGTCGAGAAGGTTGCCGACGACTTCGCCGAAATCGTCCGGCTCGATTCGCACCACCAGGTCGGCCGGCACCTCGTTCTTCCACTCGATCTCCTCGCCATGGGGCATGTGGCGCATCAGGCGGATCAGCCGGTCGATCGTTGCCGCCGCATTGGTCGACACGCCCGCCGCCGCAGCCGCCCCGGCGGTGCGCGCCCGGGCGAGTTCGCGATCGACATGACGCCGGATCAGCGCGAGCTGTCCATTGATCTTGGCCGCAGCCTCGGTCTCACCGCGTCGTTCAAGTCGCCGCGCCTCGCCTGACAGAATGGTAATCGGCGTCTTCAGGCCATGAGCCAGCGCCCCGGCACGATCCCGTGCCCGGCGCACCAGCTGCTCCTGGCGTTGCAGCAGACGGTTGAGGTCGTCCACCACCGGCTCGACCTCGCGCGGAAACGTTCCGCCAAGCTGGGCCTGGGCGCCGTTATGGACGGCCTTGAGCTCCTGATCGAGATCGCGCAAGGGGCTGAGGCTCTGGCGGATCTGGAACCACGCGCCAATCGCGAGCACAGCGGCGATCGGGCCGAGGATCAAGACCATGTCCCGCTCGAACGCCGCCCGGAGCGCGTCCACGCCGTCGTGATCGAGACCGACATCCAACTCGAACGTCCGGCCGGCCAGCGTCACCGGACGGCTGAGCACGTAGACCGCAGCGCCATCCGGCCCGGGCGTCTCGAAGGAACCACTATCGTTGTAGGTGTGACTGCGATCGGACGTGTCGAGCGTGGTATCCCAGAGCGAACGGGACGAATTCACAACTGCGCCGGCCTCGGCGACCTGCCAGTACGCGCCGCTATAGGGCGTGTGGTAGCGTGGGTCGGTGAGTTCGCGCGACAGTTCCGGCGCGCCGCTCGCGTCGAGCGACATCGCGGCCGCGAGTTCGTCCCACCGGACTTGCAGCTCCTGGTCGACCCGCTTCAGCACCTGGCGCTCGAAGACCGCCCCGAGAGACAGTCCGGCCACCACCAACGTTGCAACAATCGACACGACCGCGACGGCCAGCAACCTGGTGCGGAGCGAAGGAGCGGCGGAGCGCATCTCAGGCGTCCATCACATAGCCGTGGCCGCGACGCGTCGCGATCATCTCGCCTCCGATCTTTCGGCGCAAGCGGGCGACCAGCGCCTCGATCGCGTTGCTGTCGGGCTCCCTGTCCTGCTGGTAGACATGCTCGGCGATCTCGAACTGCGAAACCACCCTCCCCTTGTTGTGGGCGAGGTAGCGCAGCAACCGAAACTCCAGCGGCGTCAAGTCGATCGCACGCCCGCTGCGGAGCGCGCGGAGGCGGCGGGTGTCGATACGCAAGTCGCCCACCGCAAGAAGGGAGGTGCTGTGCCCGCCGGCGCGGCGAAGCAGCGCGCCGAGCCGCGCCACCAGTTCCTCCATGTGAAAAGGCTTGGTGAGATAGTCGTCGGCTCCCGCATCGATTCCCTCGACGCGCTGAAGCCATGCGCTCCGCGCCGTCAGTACGAGAATCGGCGTCTGATTTCCCTCCTCACGGAGCCGCTGCAGGACCGACAGCCCGTCGAGCTTCGGCAGGCTGAGGTCGAGGACGATTGCGTCGTAGTCTTCGGTGCTGCCGCGGAACCAGGCTTCCTCGCCATCCGCGGCTCGCTCGACGACATATCCGACACCCGTCAGCGCCTCGGCCAGGTCGTCGGCAATCGATTGCTCGTCTTCCACGACGAGAACGCGCATCAGCGCTCCCTCACCCTGATGATACGATTGCGCAGCGCGTCGACGGTGACTTCGTTGTATTCGCCCGCGCCGTCCAGAACCAGGAGCTTGTATACCCAGCGGCCTCCCGTCCCTTGCTGCAGATCAACATCGAGGACCCGTCCCGGCACCGCCTGCCCGACCATGGGGATGACCCGGCTGAGCGGGACCGCCACGCCGCGGGAGACCGCACCGCGCGCCTCGCTGGAGCCACTGCTCCAGCCGTCGTCGTCGCGAGAAGAGCCCGAACCGCCACCGCCGCCGCGTCCGCTGTTGCCACTGCCACCGCCACTGCCACC
>JAGRKZ010000153.1 GCA_020442065.1 Bauldia sp. | reverse complement strand
CCAAGAAGTCGAACCCGCTGTTCCTGCTCGACGAGATCGACAAGATCGGCATGGATTTCCGTGGCGACCCGTCGTCGGCGCTGCTCGAGGTGCTCGATCCGGAGCAGAACACCTCGTTCAACGACCACTACCTGGAAGTCGACTACGATCTCTCGAACGTGCTGTTCATCACCACGGCGAACACGCTGAACATCCCGCCGCCGCTGATGGACCGCATGGAGATCATCCGGATCGCCGGCTACACCGAGGACGAGAAGATCGAGATCGCGCGGCGTCACCTCATTCCGAAGATCCTCAGGGAGCACGCGCTGACGGCGAAGGAATTCAGCGTCGACGACGAGGCGCTGAAGACCGTCATCCGCCGCTACACCCGTGAGGCGGGCGTCCGCAATCTCGAGCGCGAGCTCGCCACGCTGGCGCGCAAGAGCGTGAAGGAACTGATCCTCCAGAAGAAGAAGTCGATCAAGATCACGACCAAGAACATCGAGGACTTCCTGTCCGTGCCGCGCTATCGCTACGGCGAGGCCGAGCTCGAGGACCTGGTCGGTGTGGTCACGGGCCTTGCCTGGACCGAGGTGGGGGGCGAGCTGCTCACTATCGAGGGCGTGATGATGCCGGGCAAGGGCAAGATGACCGTCACCGGCAACTTGCGCGACGTGATGAAGGAATCGATCTCGGCGGCGGCCTCCTACGTGCGGAGCCGGGCGATCGACTTCGGCATCGAGCCGCCGCTGTTCGACCGTCGCGACATCCACGTCCACGTCCCCGAAGGCGCCACGCCGAAGGACGGACCGTCGGCCGGTGTGGCGATGGTGACGGCGATCGTCTCGACGCTCACGGGTATTCCGGTGCGCCGTGACGTGGCGATGACCGGCGAGATCACGCTCCGCGGGCGGGTGCTTCCGATCGGCGGGCTCAAGGAGAAGCTGCTGGCGGCGCTCCGCGGCGGCATCAAGACCGTCCTGATCCCGGAGGACAACGTGAAGGACCTCGCCGACATTCCGGCGAACGTCAAGAGCGGCCTGGAAATCATTCCTGTCGGCCGTATGGACGACGTGATCAAGCATGCCCTGATCCGGGTTCCGGAGCCGATCGAATGGGAAGAGGCGAAGGAACCAGTGCCGGCCAAAGTCGCCGAGGACGACGCGGGCACAGGTCTCACGGCTCACTAAGGTATTGAAAATATTGTCTATCAGCGCCCGCCATCCGGCGGGCGCTGTCGGTTTGGGGATTTGTCGGACTCAATCAAAAAGCGCGGAAATCCGCGGTTTTTGACTTGCACGGCCCGAGTTTTCGCAAGATTGTCCGCGCTGAAGTCGGAGGTGTCGATTCGCTTTCGGCCTTGTCAGGAAAGGGACAGTCATGAACAAGAACGATCTGATCGCGGCGGTCGCCGAAGCGACCGGGATGTCCAAGGCGGGTGCCGGCCAGGCCGTCGATGCCACCTTCGACGCGATCACGAATAGCCTGAAGGACGGCACCGAGGTGAAGATCATCGGTTTCGGCAACTTCAGTGTCGCCAAGCGCGCCGCCTCGACGGGCCGCAATCCTCGCACCGGCGAGACCATCAAGATCGCGGCGTCTAAGACGCCGAAATTCAAGGCCGGCAAGGGCCTCAAGGACGCGGTCAACCGCTGATCCGCTGCGCGGTGGCGACCGGTCTCCGGTCGCCGCCCGACAGCCATGCCGAGGTGACCTCCCGAGGGAATTCGCAAGACACCGGGGGCGCGAGCCTTGCGTCCGGTCGGCGTGCCGCCTAAGTCGTGGGACGCGGGCGGTTAGCTCAGCTGGCAGAGCGCCACGTTTACACCGTGGATGTCGGGAGTTCGATCCTCTCACCGCCCACCATCCCTGCCGGTGACCGGCAGCGTCACGGCGAAGGTGCCCACTTCGTCCATCGAGCCGCAGTCGTCGCGACGCTTCCGGTGCGCGTCGGACTATCCGGTGCCGGTATCGCGACCGCTGGGGCGGCGCAGCCGACGCGACCCGGACGCCTCACTATGCTTGGCGCGTTTGGCCGGCTTCGGCTTCTGACGGATATGCGCTGCGATCTGCGACACGTGCTCGGGATCGAAGTAGTGCGCATAGTAGCCGGGTACGCGCAAAGTCCTGACCTTCGGAAACCGGGCCAGCCGGCTCTGGTGCGCGAGGTCCTGTTCGTCGACGCCGTGACCCATGAACAGGACGACCGGCAGATCGTATCGACCGTAGTCGAAGGACCAGTCCACCAGGAAAAGACGCCTCGGTCGCCGACCGATCTTGCGGAGCCGGCGGGCGAGCAGAAGTCCGACGATTCCTCCCTGGCAGTTGCCACCCAGGACGAATTCCCCACCTTGGCTGGCGACAAGGATCTCCCAGGCGTATCGGTCCAGCAACGGCCGGAGCGTCTGCTCTGAGTACTGGGCCGTCGGGAGGAGATTCACGGCAGACCGCATGGCGTAAAGGGGCTGGTCGGCGCCAAGCGCCCCGGCGAGCCACGACGCCTCCAGGTAGGATTGAAACACCCAGAAGATCGGCCGATTGCCGCCGTCGACGTTGTATCCGATGAGGAGTTCGCCCGGCTTTGACCGACGACCGCCTTTCCAGCCCCTGAGATACGCTTCGATGCCGCCCACCAGGTCCGCGCCGCCAACAGAGGGAGCGAGCGGCTGCGGTTCGGAGACTGGAGAGCCTCCCGTGATGATCGCCCATAGTCGGGCAGGCGTCGGGTCGGCAAAGAACCTGTCGACCGGGAGGTCGAAGGCATAGGCTTCCTGCACCGCCGAGACCAGGCGTGCCGCCGCCAGCGAATCCCCGCCGAGGTCGAAGAAGGTGTCGTTCCACCCCGGCGGATGCGGCAAATCGAGCGCCGACTGCCAGAGCCCGAGCAAGGCATCGTTGCCGTCCGGCCGGGGGCGGACGGCCGGATCTCCGGCGCCTGCACCACCTTCGATTTCGCCGTTGCGGTACTTCTCCACGAGCCGGTCGCGGATCACCTTCATCGTTTCCGTCCGGACGATGTCGTCGGGAGCTACGGCGACAATGTGCCTTGCGGACACGCCGAACGTGCTTGAGAGCGTGGATAATATGGCGCGGCTGATCCGAGGGATCGTCAATTGATCCTGACGGGGCGGAACAAAGAAGACGGCAATCGAGTCGGTGACCTGATCCGTCTCGCGCCACGGCGCCGCCACGACGGTCGAATGCGAGAGGCCGTCGATACCCGACAGGCCAAGCTCGATTTCCTCGCATGTGATCTTGCGGGCGTTCACGATGACGGTCGACTTCTCGCGCCCGCTCAGCGTCAGCTTGCCGTGCCTGAGAACGGCGAGATCACCCGTGTCGAACCAGACCTCGCGTTGCCGCCCCTGAGGCCGAGGGGCTGGATCGCCGTGGTAGCCGGAGAACAGCTTGCAATCGGATGCTACCCGAATCCGTCCGGGCTCACCTTCTTTGACGCGCTCGCCGCGTTCGTCGACGCATTGGAGATGCCATCCGGCGACGCAGTGGCGAAGTGCGATCGGCTTTGTCTCGTCGGCGAGTTCGGCGATGGCGTCCTCCAGCCGCAGGATCGAGCGGTAGAGCGGTCCCGTCTCCGTCATCGAGTAGACGAAGGACACGCCGAGATCGTCAATGCCCCGTTGCCTGAAGGCCGACAAGAGGCGGCGCACGACGCCGGGCACGATGACCTCGGCGCCGAAACTGACGCGTTTTAGTGAGCCGATGCCCGCTGCGTGGTTTGCGTCCTCTGCTGCCGGCAGGATCATCGACGCGATCGAACTGCTCATGCCCGCATCGGTGATCGAGAATGCCTCGACGGCGGCGAGCCAGTCCGACGGCTGCGCCGTCAGGCGAAGGGGATGGAGGTAGACGACCCTGTCGCCGATCGGAAGGAGCAGCCTTAGACCCGCGACCGAGGCGTGGGCTAGATTGTAGAGGCAGGCGCGCCCGGCATTGTCGAATCCATCGAAGAAGCGATGTCGAAGGCACTCGGCGCCGAGGACCGCAAGCTTGGCCTTGCCCCCGGTACCCGACGTTCGGACCAGCACCGAGCTCTGTCGGCCGGGATCGACGCCCGCGGCGCCGCCCTCGGGAACCTCTTCCGTGTTGATGACGGCGAGCGGGACCGGGCCGCCGCTCATCATCGCCCGCCACATCGACTGATCGGTGAGCACGATCGCGCCGGGAAACGACGCCGCCTGCTCGATCACGCGGTCGCGGAACTCGCCTGGATTGGTGAATGCCCTTCCGGTGTCGAAGGGCAGCAGATCACGGCCGGCCAGCAGACATGCCCACGCGGCGGCAACGAAGGCCCGCACACTCTCGAAGCAGAGCAGCGCGACCGCTTCGTCAGGCCCGCTTCTCGCTCGCAGGGCTGCGGCAATGCCGCTCGCGCGCCGATACAGCTCGCCGAAGGTCGTGACGTGTCGTCGGCCGTAGCGGTCGATCTCGACGAATTCGCCCGCCTCGTTGCCGGAAACAAGCTGGCGGACATATCTCGACAGGTTTTCCGGCAGGCCGTCGGGCGGGACGTATGGAGGCCCCAGAGCCTCGGAAAGGCCGACGGGGCCAGGAGGCTCGGCGCTGATCACAAGTCGACTTCCGCCCTGGTGAGCGCCCTTCAAGCCCCACATGACTCGTCAGTATCGGCGCACACATGCACGTTTTGACTTGGCAATCATTTTAGGGAAGATGAGGGGCAGGGCAAGACTATTGCCACTGTCCAAAATTTGTGCCGCCAGAGGCCGTCGTATGGTGCCCGCGCTGTCGGCAGTGATCATCGCCAGAAACAACCAGGCTACAATCGAAAGGACGGTGGCGTCTGTCGTCGGCCAGCAGGCCACCGAGCCATTCGAGGTCATTCTGGTGACGAGCGGCGGCGACCGGACCGCCGAGATCGTCGGAAACCGCTTCCCGTCCGTCAGGATCATCGACTTTCCGAAGCCGGCCTTGCCAGGCGTTGCCAGGAACGCCGGCGTCCGGGTGGCCGCGGGAGACTACGTTTCCTTTCCCGGTTCTCACGTCGAACTGCCGCCGGGAAGCCTTGCCGCCCGGATCGCCGCGCATCGACTGGGGTTCTGCATGGTGACGGGCTCCATTCTCAACGGAACGACGACCCCGGCAGGCTGGGCGTCGTATTTCATGGACCACTCCGATGCGCTTCCGGGTCGCCCTTCGGGCGAGCTTCAGGAGGCTCCAGCACACTGCTCATATGACCGTCGGAAGCTGATGGCCTCGGGGCTTTTCCCCGAGGACATGCGGGCAGGGGAGGACACCGTGGTCAACCTCCGGCTCTGGGCGGAAGGACATCGCGCCTATCGCGCCCAGACGGTGCACCTATATCATATCAGCCGGTGCCGAAGTCCCTGGCGGCTGGCCCGCCACCACTTTGTTCGCGGGCGCGCCTGGGGCCGCATTCTGGTTGCACGCGGCACGGGGTTTCCGGAACTGTCCGGCTACTTCAAGCGGCGGCTGGCGAAGACCACCGCGAACGTCGAACGCTGGGGCGGCGACTTGGGGGAGGAGTTCGACCGGGTCAGATATCTCGTCCGGCTAGGGATACGCGCCGCGTGGTCGGGAATGCTCTGGGAGATCAAGGTGGCTCGAAAGCCGGAGGCTGTCGCCGAGGGACTCTCCTCCCGGTCCCGGCCGGAATAATAGCACGGGAGTCGGTCCTTCTTGACTTGCCGCTGACGGTCGCTTAATTCAGCGCACCAGCCGCGGCAATGCCTCGCGGCCGCCCGCGGGGGCGTAGCTCAGTTGGTTAGAGTGCCGGCCTGTCACGCCGGAGGTCGCGGGTTCGAGCCCCGTCGCTCCCGCCAGTTTCTCCCCTTGATCCCCTCACTCGAGCTGGCTGTCGATCAGCTCGATCATCGCGCTCGCGAGGTCTTCGGTCGCGTCGATCCGGATCGACCGGGAATAGTACTGCGAGACGTCGTGGCGAATGCCGATGGCGGCGAGATCGATGTCGGTCTCCGATGTCAGCCAGGAGATGACCTGGCGCAGGTGGGTGTCGAGGATCCGCTTGTCGGCATTGTTCTCGATCGTCGCCTGGTCGATCGGCGCGCCGTCGGAGAGGACGATCAGCAGCTTGCGCGGCTCCGGCCGGGCGAGCATCCGCCGCGCCGCCCAGAGCAAGGCTTCGCCGTCGACGTTTTCCTTGAGCAGGGTGTTGGACAGCATCGCGCAGATGGCGTTGCGGGCCCGCCGCAGCGGCCTCTCGGCGTCCTTGTAGATGATGTGCAGGAGGTCGTTGAGCCGGCCGGGATCTTCGGGCCTGCCGGACTTGCGCCAGGTCCGCGCCGACTCGCCGCCCTTCCAGCTCCTGGTCGTGAAACCAAGGATCTCGGTCGATATCCCGCAGCGTTCGAGGGCTGCCGAAAGGATGTCGGTGCTGACGCAGGCAATCTCTGCCGGCCGGCCGCGCATGGAGCCGGAATTGTCGATCAGGATCGTGACCAGGGTTTCGCGAAAACTGCTCTCGGCCTCCATCTTGTACGCGCTTGCGAAGCCGGGCGAGAGGATCACCCGGTCAAGGCGCGAGGCGTCGATCAGCCCCTCGTCGAGATCGAACTCCCATCGGCGCGACTGCTGCGCCAGCAGTCGGCGCTGCAGCCGCGCGGCGAGGCGGGCGGTGTCCTTGCGATAGGCCGCCTGGATCTCGTCCAGCCGGCGGCGCGCGCGTTCAAGCTCGGCCCGGTCGACCAGGTCTTCGGCGTTGGCAAACCTGTCATGGTCGGTGCAGAACACCCGATAGGCGGTGTCGGACCGAGACCCGGCCTCGTGGATGAGCTGCCGAGGCACATCGATGTCGCTCTGGTCTCCCGGTTCCATGACGTCGCCGCCCGCGATGTCCTCGAAAGCATAGGTTCCGGCGTCGTCAGCCTGGCCGGGCTCAAGCTCGGACGGCGCGCGGCGGTCCTTGCCGCGGCCTTTGGAGGGCAGCTCGGCGAACAGTGCGCTCATGAAGGCGAGCGAGCGCCGGGCGAACGCCTCCTGATCCCCGGTCAGCGCGGCCAGCTCCCGGAAATCGGCAGCGTGGCGTTCGCGCAGCCAGCGATCCCACATACGAAAGCCCGCGGTCTGAACCGACGGTTCGGGCGATTGGCAGAACGTGTCGCGCAGCACCATCCGGAGAGCCTGTTCCAAGGGGATCAGCGCCGCCAGATGAGCGTTCATGAGGTCGGCGGCCCGGAGCGATGCGGCCTGACTGGCGACAAGGTTCTCCTCGACGCCCGGATAGAGCCGCGCAAGCCGGCCGTGGCAGCGCGCCTCCTCGATGACATCGAATATCCTGGCGGAGTCGGCGTCGGCGGGGCGCAGGCGGTGATGGATGCGAGGATTGTTGAACCGGACGCAAGCCGCCTTGCCGTCGAGGACGCCGCGGAGGACCGGGAGTTCTTCTCGGGCGTAAGGCGAGGAGGGGGCGAAGATGCGCCCGCCGCCGTCTCGGCCCGGCGCGAAGAGAACTTCGAGGTCGGGCTCGCCGGCGAGCGACCGGGCCGAAGCGGCGACGCTCTTGCGCCACCGCTCGACCGTCGTTCGCTCCTCGGCCTCCCGCCGCTTCTGATCGTCCGACTTGAGGCTCTCCGGATCAGACCATATCGCCAGCCATTCGGCACCGTGGCGAATCTGTCCGGTGTCGTCGCGTTTCTGCAGCGTGCTGCGGACCTCTGCCGGCACGCGTCAGACCAGGATTTGGGAAATCTTCAACGACGCCGCCTGAAGGGCCGGCAGGCAGCGGTCTTTGAGGTCCGCGAGGGACAGTGTCCCGGGGTGTCCACACACGTTCACGGCCGCAATGGTCTCGCCGTGATAGTTTCTCAGCGGAACGGAAATGGCGACCAGGCTCTCCTCGAGCTCCCGATCGATCAGGCAATAGCCCTGCTGCCGCACCTCGTGGACCGCGGCGGTGACAGCCTTCATGTCATGAAGGGTCCGCCCGGTGAATTGCCGCATGTCGCTGGCGCGCAGCAGCTCCCGAATCTTGGTGTCGGGAAGCGCGCTCAGCAGGACGCGCCCCATGGCCGTGCAATAGGCTGGCTTGCGCGAGCCGATATCCATCGCAAGGGTCATGACCCTGTCGACCGGGAACCGGGCGACATACACCACCTCGGTCCCCTCCAGGGTCGTCACCGATACCGCCTCGTCCAACTCGTCGCGGAGCGCCTCGAGCAGGGGCGAAGCGACGCTCAGCCAATGCTGGGAGGACAAGTACGAGAATCCGAGTTCCAGGACCTTCGGCGACAGGGCGAAGTGCTTGCCGTCGAACCGCACGTAGCCCAGGGCGTGCAGGGTCAGCAGCAATCGACGCGCGCCGGCCCTCGGCAACTGGGAGAGCCGGGCGACCTCGGTCAGGGTCATCCGGCCGGAGCTTTCGTTGAAGGCGCACAAGACCTTCAGGCCCTTTGCCAGCGACCCGACGAAGTCCCGGTTCGACTCCTGGATAACCTGCGGCTGGGCAGTCGCGACCAACGCGTCCATTCTCAACTCCGGTTCGGATATCGAACAAATATGCGAATAGCGAACACTGCGTCGCCGTGTCGGTTGACATCTCTTATCCAAGGCAAGCAGTGTTCGCAACACGAACCATCGTTCGTGATGTGAACAATGGTCGATTTCGTGGGAGGGACGCGTTGTGAGCTCTTACGCCACAGATTTCGCGGCGATCGACGAATACAGTCGCGGCAAGATTACTGTCATCAGCAAGGATGATCCGAAGAACTATGTCTTCTCGAACATGTTCGATGTTGCGGCCAACACCCGGCCATACGAGCGCGTCGCGGTCGCGAAGAACTTCGAATACGTCATCGAGTCGGTGAGAGCGGAGGGGACGTCTCCCTGGTATTCGGCGGCGCACGACGAGTTTGTCGTGGCGATGGACTACCCGGTCACTGTCGAATTGGTGAAGCTGGACGACCCGGACTCCGTCGTCGATCCGGAGAGCGAGGGGGCACATCGCCTGCCCGGCGAGCCACAGGGCAGGAAGATGGGGACGGCGAAGCTCAGCCGCGGCCACATGTGCATCCTCCCCGTCGGAGCGGCCTACCGGTTTGTGTCCGGGGCGCCCGCGACGCTGATGATTCAGACGTGCGACGGCCCCGAGACCCAGCACCGCTGGGCCGAGTTCTGCCAGAAATAGCGATCCTGCACGGAGCGATCCAATGGCGATGAAAGAAGTCATGGAAAAGTCGGGGATCAGCAATCCCCGCGGGCTGGGCATCACGGCCGAGTTCAGTGTCGATCCGGCCAACAACATTACCGGATACAAGTCGTTTCGGGCGGGGAAATTCCAGTTCCGCCGGGACGAATATTTCGCCTATATCGAGACCCCCAAGGGCACTCATATGATGTCGGTCGACGCCTTCCTGCGGGCGTTGATGCGGGATGTGGCCTGGGGCTTTTTCTACGGCACCGTCAATTTCGATCCCGTGTTCGGCACCACCAACTTCTATGGTGAGGTCGACATGTTCTACGGAGCGCTGAACGAGGCTTACGTCTCGGAGGGCCGCGACTACATCGAGCGGTTCAAGTCCGACCAGTTGATGAACATCTTCAAGCAGATGATCTCCGACTGGACCAACGCCGGCTTCGATCCCTTCGCCGCGCCGCGGGAGACCGGCGTTCCCTGGGGCGCGAAGAACGGTGACAACGACGGTGCCGTGAGCCGCCAGCGCGTCACCGCGCGCCGCATGGTCGGCATGAAGGGCGACACGCCCTTGCGGAGCGATAAGAGCGGATTTCCCGTCAATGTCATGTTTCATGACGTCGATCAGGATCAACCCGAGGTCCATGCCGAGCCCGGCTTTGAGGGCGAAGTCTCGGCGTTCAATCTGTTCGGCTATCTCTCGCGATCGGACGTGACCTGGAATCCGTCGGTCTGTTCGGTCGTCAAGGACAGCCTGTTCTGCCCCACCACCGAGGAATACATCCTGCCGGTGGAGCACGGAAACGATCGGTGCGAGTGGTTCATCCAGCTTTCGGATGAGATCACCTGGAACATCAAGGATGGAAGTTCCGGGCGTCCGAAGGCGGTGGTCCAGATGAAGCCGGGCGACGTCGCGTGCATGCCCGCCGACATCCGGCACCAGGGCTTTTCGCCGAAACGCTCGATGCTGCTGGTCTGGGAAAACGGCTCGCCGAAGCTCCCCGAGCTCATCCGTGAGGGCAAGGCGCCGACGGTGGCGGTCCAGTTCTGAATGCGAGCGGGCAGGGCGCGTCCCTGCCCCAACATTTCGTACCCGAACACTGAGCCGGCGCTCGCGTTCAGCGCCCAAGAGAGCTTTGTCCGATGACATACCATTCCGTATTCCTGTCGGCGGGGCTGACGCGCCCCGTGCAGACCAAGCTCTTCATCGGCGGCCGCTTCGTCGACGGGCGCGCCGGCGGCACGATCGACGTCTTCAATCCGTTCGACGGCCAGAAGATCTGTGAGATCGCGGAGGCCCGCGCCGAGGATGTCGACGATGCGGTCTCGGCCGCGCGAAGCGTTCAGCCGGCGTGGGCGCGGATGGACGCCTCCGACCGCGGCCGGCTGCTGCTTCGGCTGGCCGACGCCATCGAGGAGAACAGCGAGGAGCTGATCAGGCTCGAGGCGCTCGACACCGGTCACCCGGTGCGCGACGCGAGAAAACTCGACATCCCGCGCACCGCGCGTTGCTTCCGCTATTTCGGCGGCATGGCGGACAAGTTCGAGGGATTCCTGCCTCCGGTCTATCCCGGGTTCATCAACTATGTGCAGCGCGAGCCGCTGGGCGTGGTCGGGCAGATCGTGCCCTGGAATTTCCCGCTGATGTTCACGAGCTGGAAGATGGCGCCGGCGCTTGCAGCGGGCAACGCGGTCGTTATCAAGCCCTCCGAGATCACGCCGCTGTCGAGTCTGCGCATCGCCGAGCTCATGCAGCAGGTCGGCATTCCGGACGGCGTCGTCAACATCGTTCCGGGCTACGGCCATAGTGCCGGTCAGCGCCTGGCCGAACACCCCGATATCAGGAAGATCGCCTTCACCGGGTCGGCGGCGACCGGCCGGCGGATCGTTGCGGCCTCGGCGGGCAACCTCAAGAAGGTGCAGCTCGAGCTCGGCGGCAAGGGTCCCAATATCATCTTCGAGGATGCCAACCTCCGTGCCGCTATCGGCGGATCGGCGTGGGCCATCTTCCACAACCAGGGCCAGGCCTGCATCGCCGGCTCGCGCATCCTGGTTCATGAAAAGCTGGCCGACGAGTTCGTCGAGCGGTTTTCGGGCCTGGCTCGATCCATTCGCCTCGGCGATCCGATGGATCCAGCCACCGAGATGGGCCCTTTGACCTCCAGGCTGCACCAGACCCGAGTGCTCGACTATGCGCGGATCGCCGTCGAGGAAGGGGGCGAAATCATCACCGGCGGCAAGGCGCCCGATGCGCCCGAGCTGGCAGCGGGCTACTTCGTCGAACCTACGATCGTGCGGGCCGAGACCAGCCACCGGGTGTGCCAGGAGGAGGTCTTCGGTCCCTTCGTGACCGTGACCACGTTCCGCGACGACGACGAGGCGCTGCAGATGGCCAACGGTGTCGTCTACGGCCTCGGCTCGGGACTGTGGACCCAAAACCTCTCCCGCGCCCACCGCTTCGCCCGCGAGATCAACGCCGGCATGGTCTGGATCAACTCCTACAAGGTCGTGCACCCTGCTTCTCCGTTCGGGGGCGTGGGCGAAAGCGGCTACGGGCGCGAGATGGGCTTCGAGGCGATGCACGAATACACACAGCCAAAGTCGGTGTGGGTGAACGTGGACGCCCAGGTGCCGCCCCACTACGAGCGATGAACGGATACCGGGTCGGACGCATGGCATTTGGGACATCAGGCCGGCGAGATCGTGCCCCCGGAGCGGGCATTTCGCCCGCGAGGGCGCGACGCTTGGCGCACGGGCCGGTGGTTCGGGTTCTTTTCGCCGGCTGTCGCGCGTCCGCGATCGGATTTCATGACGGGCGTGACCCGGCGGGCGCACGGCAGTGCGAGTGGCCGCGATGAGCAAGGCCGATCTGATGAGGTTCGACTACAACGTCCTTCCGGCTCGCGTGATCTTCGGGGCGGGGCGCCGCGTCGAAGTGCCGGCCGAACTTGAGCGGCTGGGCATCGAGCGGGCCCTCGTGATCACGACCGCGGATCAGTCCACGGTATGCGCGGAATTTGGCGCGATGATCAACGAGCGGCTCGGGGCGCTCTACCCCGGTGCGGTCATGCACACGCCGACTGCCGTCACCGAAAGCGCCATGCGCCAGATGGAGCAGATGAAGTGCGACGGGCTGCTCGCGATTGGTGGCGGCTCCTCGATTGGCCTTGCCAAGGCGATCGCCTATCGGACCGACCTGCCACAGCTCGTGGTTCCGACCACCTATGCCGGCTCCGAGATGACCTCGATCCTCGGCCAGACCGAGCAGGGGCGGAAGACGACGCTCCGCTCCCCCAAGGTGCTGCCGGAGACCGTCGTCTACGACCCCGAGCTCACGCTGACCTTGCCGGCGGCGATCACCGGCCCTTCGGGCATGAACGCCATCGCTCACGCCGTCGAGGCGCTCTACGCCAAGGACGGTAACCCGGTGGTGTCGCTCATGGCCGAGGAAAGCATCCGTGCGCTCGGCGAAAGCCTGCCGCGCCTGGTGACGGACGGCAAAGATCTGGCGGCGCGGGAGACGGCCCTCTACGGCTCCTGGCTTGCCGGCATCTGCCTCGGCGCGGTGGCAATGGCGATCCACCACAAGATTTGCCACACCCTCGGCGGGTCCTTCGACCTCAACCACGCCGACGTGCATTGCCTGATGATCCCTTACACGGCCGCCTACAACCGCTCGGCCGCGCCGAACGCGATGGCTGCGGTCGGCCGGGCCCTCAGGACGCAGGATGCCCCGGGCGCGCTCTATGATCTGATGAAGACGGTCGGCCGGATTCACTCGCTCGCGGCAATGGGCCTTGGGCTGGCCGACCTCGAGCAGGCCGCCGACCTCGCCGTCGAGAACCCGTACCACAATCCGCGCCCGGTCACGCGCGACGGCGTGCTCGAAATGCTGGCGGCCGCCTACGAAGGACGGCGACCCGCGAATTGATCCGAAATCGAATGTGCGTTTTCAAGGGAGGAATGTCATGACTGCCTATCTGATGAAGCCGGTGAACCGTCGCGCCGTGGTGAAGGCGGGCCTGTCGAGCGCCGCGATGATCGGCACGCTCGGTTTCACGCGAAGGTCGTTCGCGCAGGACGGCACCATCCGGATCGGATTCGTCAGCCCGAAGACCGGACCGCTGGCGCCCTTCGCCGAGAGCGACGACTACATCCTGTCGGCGATCAACGCCCTCCTCGGCAAGGGGATCGAAGTCGACGGCAAGACCTATGGCGTGGAGATCATCGTCAAGGACAGCCAGTCCAACCCCAACCGCGCCGCGGACGTGGCGGCCGAGCTGATCCTCCAGGATCAGGTCAACCTGATGGTGGTCTCGTCGACGCCCGAGACGACCAACCCGGTCTCGGACCAGTGCGAGGTCAACGGCGTGCCGTGCATTTCCACCGTGGCGCCGTGGCAGCCGTGGTTCTTCACCCGTGGCGGCAAGCCGGACGAGGGCTTCAAGTACACTTATCACTTCTTCTGGGGGCTCGAAGACGTCATCGCGGTGTTCCTGGAGATGTGGAGCAAGGTCGAGACCAACAAGTCAGTCGGTGGCCTGTTTCCCAACGACGGCGACGGCAACGCCTGGGGCGATGCTGAGCTCGGCTTCCCCAAGCCGCTGGCCGCGGCGGGTTACACGATCACCGATCCAGGCCGCTACCAGAACATGAACGATGACTTCTCGGCGCAGATCTCGGCCTTCAAGAATGCCGGCGCGGAAATCGTCACTGGCGTCATGATCCCGCCGGACTTCACCACCTTCTGGACGCAGGCCAAGCAGCAAGGCTTCACGCCCAAGATCGCGTCGATGGGCAAGGCCATCCTGTTCCCCGTGGTCGTCGAGCAGCTCGGCGACGCCGGCCAGAACCTGAGCTCGGAAGTCTGGTGGTCGCCCAACCACCCCTTCAAGTCCTCCCTGACCGGGCAGAGCGCCAAGGAACTCGCCGCCGGCTACACCGAGGCGACCGGACGGCAGTGGACGCAGCCGATCGGCTTTGCGCACGCGCTGTTTGAGGTGGCGGCGGATGTGCTCCGTCGCTCCGGCGATCCCACCGATCGCGAGAAGGTGACGCAAGCCCTCGCCGCAACGAAGCTCGACACCATCGTGGGACCGGTAGACTTTTCGACCGGTCCGGTCCCGAACGTCTCCAAGACTCCGTTGGTCGGCGGTCAGTGGCGTCTCGGTGGCGAGTTCAAGTATGACATCGTCATCACCGCAAACGGCACCGCGCCGAACATCCCGCTCGGTGGCGAGATGGAGGCGATCTCCTGAGCCCTTGTTCCCAACTGGCGTCAGGCGCGGTCCTCGCGACCGCGCCCTGATGCCCGGCCAAGGCTCTGTTCATCGGCAGCCGGGTGCCGGAGGATCGAGCGACGATCCGCCCGATGCTGTTGTGCCGCGAAGTCGATCGGACGACCGTCATCGCCATGACGGGACAGGAACGTGAATGCAACCCATTCTGCAAATGCAGGGCGTCTCGAAGGCCTACGGTGCTCTGACCGTCGCCGATGGGCTCGACCTGGAGCTCCGCGAGGGGGAGGCCCTTGGAGTGATCGGGCCGAACGGGGCCGGCAAGAGCACGATGTTCAACCTGATCGCGGGCGGCGTGAAGCCGAACGCCGGGACGATCCGTTTCGCAGGCCAGGATATCACCGGACTGGGAGCGGCGCGCCGTTGCCGGCTCGGCATCGGTCGCAGCTACCAGATCCCGCATCCTTTCGCCGGCATGACGGTCTTCGAGAACCTCCTCGTCGGCGGCGTCTTCGGAACGGGCGAGGCCGAGAAGGACGTCTATGACCGATGCGCCGGCATTCTCGACAGGGCGGGTCTCCTTGCCAAGGCGAACGTCCGCGCCGGCAAGCTGACGCTGCTTGAGCGAAAGCGACTCGAAATGGCGCGGGCGTTGGCCACGAATCCGAAACTCCTTTTGCTCGACGAGATCGCCGGCGGTCTCACCGAGCAGGAATGCCGCTCGCTTGTGGCCACCATCCGCGAGATCCATGCGTCGGGCATTTCGATCATCTGGATCGAGCACGTCGTGCACGCGCTGCTTGCCGTTGTCGAACGCCTGATCGTTATCAATTTCGGCTCCAAGATCGCGGATGGCGATCCTCATGAGGTGATGAACTCTCAGGTGGTCCGCGAGATCTACATGGGAATCGAAGGCGATGCCTGATCCGGTGCTGCAGACCCGGGGGCTTACCGCCTTCTATGGAGACTTCCAGGCTCTCTTCGGAATCGATTTCGAAGTCCTCGCCGGCGAAACCATCGCCATCATCGGCGCCAACGGAGCGGGAAAGTCGACATTCCTGCGCTCCGTGACCGGGATGCTCTCGACCCGCGGACAGGGCATCACGCTGTTTGGCCAGCCTGTCGATGGAGTCCCGCCGCACGAGCTTGTGGCGCGGGGCCTCGCGATGGTGCCCGAAGGCCGACGTCTCTTTCCCTCGCTCACCGTTGAGGAGAACCTGCTGATCGGCGGTTACCGGCGGCGCGGCAGCTACTGGACGCTGAACAGGATATACGAACTGTTCCCGATCCTCGCCGAGCGGCGCCACAACGGCGGCACCGAGTTGTCCGGCGGGCAGCAGCAGATGGTGGCGATCGGCCGCGCGCTGATGTCCGACCCCAAGCTTCTGCTGTGCGACGAGATCAGTCTCGGCCTTGCGCCGATCGTGATCCGCGACATCTACGCGTCGCTGCCGCGCATCAGGGAGCACGGAACGACCATCGTCGTCGTCGAACAGGATGTCACCCAGGCGCTGGCCGTGGCTGACCGCGTCTACTGCTTTCAGGAGGGGCACGTTTCCCTGACGGGCCGCCCCGCTGACCTGTCGCGCCAGGAGATCACCACGGCCTACTTCGGCGCCGCCGAGGAGCACGCGTGATGGACTGGGTCAACGCCGTGGTGCAGGGCGTGCTGTTGGGTGGCCTCTACGCGCTCTTTGCCTCCGGATTGAGCCTGATGTTCGGGGTGATGCGGTTCGTGAACATCGCCCACGGCGACTTCATCGTCATGGCCGCCTATGGCGCCCTCGTCATCGTCGGCGCCACCGGACTGTACCCGCTGTGGACGATGATCGCGATCGTGCCTGGCATGGCGCTGCTCGGGTTCGTCGGTCAGCGGGTGTTGCTGAACCGCACGCTCGGCGAGGACATACTGCCGCCGCTGCTGGTGACATTCGGTCTGTCCATCATCATCCAGAACGTCCTTCTGGAGGTCTTTTCCGCTGACAGCCAGAAGCTTCAGGCCGGCTGGCTCGAGACGGCGTCGATACCGATCGCCGGCGGCCTCAACATCGGGCTGATGCCGCTGCTGATTTTCGTTTCCGCGCTGATCGTCATCGGAGGGCTCCAGACCTTCCTCTATCGCACTCCCGTCGGGCGCGTTCTCCGGGCGACCTCCGACGACCAGGAGACCGTCCGGCTGATGGGCGCTGACAATGCAAGGATCTTCGCCTATGCCACGGCCATCGCTTCGGCGGTCGTGGGCATCGCCGGCGTCTACATGGCGATGCGCACCAACTTTGACCCCTCGGTCGGACCGGCGCGCCTGCTCTTTGCGTTCGAGGCGGTGATCATCGGTGGCCTTGGCAGTCTCTGGGGCACGCTCGTCGGGGGCATCATCCTGGGCGTGGCGCAGGCGATCGGCGCGCAGATCGATCCGGGTTTTCAGATTCTTGCCGGGCACATCGCGTTCCTCTTCGTATTGGTCATGCGACCGCAGGGGCTGCTTCCGAGGATGAGAGGATGACCGACACGAAGCAGCACTACGTCGTCGAGCGATCGACGCGCACATCGCGCTTCGCCTCGGGCGCCGCCGCCGCGATCATACTGGCGCTGGCGCTGGCGCCGTGGTGGGCGGGTCTGGGCGAGCTGCGGATTCTGATCGAGATCTTCTATTATATCGCGCTTGCCCAGATGTGGTCCCTGCTCGCCGGTTACGCCGGGCTGGTTTCGATCGGCCAGCAGGCCTTCGTCGGGCTTGGCGGCTATCTGCTCTTCGCGCTGGCGATCTTCGGCGGTCTTCACCCGATCGTTGCGCTTGTGGTGGCCGGCCTGGTGACCGCGGTTGCGGCCCTCCCCATCGCCCTTGTCGCATTCCGGCTGACGGGTGCGTACTTTGCAATCGGTACCTGGGTCATCGCTGAAGTTCTCCGTCTGTCGTTCGCGCAGTTTCCTGCGCTTGGCGGGGGCTCGGGGATATCGCTGCCCGCGGGTATCGTGCGCGACATGGCGGGGAGCCCGGAAGGACGCCAGTTCCTCGTCTACTGGGTGGCGCTGGCCATCGCGTTCGCTTCCATTGCGCTTGTCCTTGCGCTTCTCCGCTCGCGCTGGGGGCTGGCGATGACGGCAATTCGAGACAGTCGGCCCGCGTCCGAAAGCCTGGGCGTCGAAGCCTACCGGACCAAGCTTATGGTGTACGTGCTCGCCGCAGGCATGACCGGCCTCTCCGGCGGTCTGATCTTCCTCCAGAAACTGCGAATTTCGCCTGACGCGGCATTCAGCGTGTCCGACTGGACGGCGCTGGTCATCTTCACGGTCGTCATCGGCGGAATTGGCTCGGTCGAGGGACCGATCATCGGCGTCATCCTCTTCTTCCTGCTTCGGGAGGTCGCGGCGGACTGGGGCAGCTGGTACCTGATCCTGATGGGCAGCATCGCCGTGGTGACGATGCTCTTTGCTCCGCGCGGCATCTGGGGACTGATTTCGAGCCGCTACGATCTCGAGCTGTTTCCGGTCGGGCGAAGACTGAGAGTTGACCCCGAGCGACGCGACCGCAAGGAGTGACCGGTGTGAAGAATTCTGCCGAAGGAATGGATCGTCTCAACTCACTGGATTCGGGAAGCTGAACAATGAAGTACTTCACCGAAGAGCACTCGGAACAGGCGGTACTTGGCCGGTTGTCGCCAGACGTCGATCCGCGATTTCGCCAGATCATGGAAAGCGCCGTCCGTCACCTCCACGCGTTCGTCAAGGAAGTCGAGCCGACGATGGACGAATGGACGAGGGCGATCCAGTTCCTGACCGCGACCGGTCAGATCTGCGACGACCGCCGTCAGGAATGGATCCTCGCGTCGGATACGCTCGGCGTCTCGATGCTGGTGGACGCCATCAATCACCGCCGCCCGGATGGAGCGACCGAAAATACCGTGCTCGGCCCATTCCATGTGTCAGGGGCTCCGCAACGCGCTAATGGCGATTCCATCTGCCTCGACCAAAAAGGGGAGGTTTGCCGGGTCAGCGGCAAGGTCACGGACGAGGCCGGACGACCGATTGCCGGGGCCAGTGTCGACGTCTGGCAGACCAATGGCGATGGCTTTTACGACGTGCAGCAGCCGGGCGAGCAGCCAAGCATGAACATGCGCGGCCTGTTCACCACCGAATGGGATGGACGGTATGCCTTCGTGACGGTCAAGCCGCTGCCGTACTCTATCCCGACGGACGGTCCCGTGGGTGCGCTGCTCAACGCCATGGGCAGACACGCCATGCGGCCCGCCCACATCCACTTCATAGCGACTGCACCGGGATACGAGACCCTGGTCACCCACATCTTCGTCAAGGGTGACCCCTACCTGGAAAGCGATGCCGTCTTCGGCGTGAAGGAAAGCCTGATCGTTGACTTTGAGCCCGACGACGGGGCCTGGAAAGCCGGGTTCGACATGAAGCTCAAGAAGACGGACTGATGCCTTTCTACGTCGTTCATGCTCTCGATCGGCAAGGCAGTGATGACGTTCGGGCGGCGAACCGTCCGGCCCATCGGCTTCGGCTGCGCGAACATGACCATCCCGTATCGGTGCGGGTGGGCGGTCCTCTTCTCGACGATCGCGGGCAGATGTGCGGGACCTTGCTGATCGTGGAGGCCGGGACGGAGCAAGAGGTTGCGGAGTTTCTCGCAGCCGACCCCTACGTGGTGGCCGGCCTCTACGAGGACGTCTCCATCCGTGGCTTCAACTGGGGTCTGGGGCGTCCGGGGGAGAGCGATGGCTGACGCCCTCTCGAAGCCGGACTCCGGCCTGTGGCGGACCAGACCGCGCGCGCCGCAGCCCGGTACCCGGCTTGGTGCGCTCGACGAGATCGCCCCGGGCTCCGCCAGGGAATACGTGTTCGGCCGCGGGACCACGGTCTTTTCTATGTTCGTGGTGCGCAAGGGTAGGGACCAAGTCTTCGGCTATCTCAATTTGTGCCCGCACTTCTCGCTGCCCCTCAACTACCGAGAGGGAGAATTTCTGAACGAGGACGGAACCCTGATCCGGTGCACGATGCACTTCGCGGAGTTCAGGGTAGAAGACGGTTTCGGCGTGTCGGGCGCTGCGGAGCGCTGCTGGCTCGATCCGGTGCCGGTTGTCGTTCGCAACGGAGCTGTCTTCATCGCGACCGAGGAAGAATGGGCGACGATCTGACTCAAACCGACGTCCTGCCACAGGTTCCGGATTCTTCTGTTTCGATCCGCGAGACCTTCGACATCGAGTCCGATGCAACCGTTGCGGCATTTGCGGTCCGCACGGAGCTCGTGCCCGCGCTTGACCCGGGCTACTTCTTCGACCCCGCGACGACGATGGCGATCCTTTCCGGATTTTCGGCCAACCTTCGCGTCCTCGTTCAAGGCCCCCACGGCACCGGCAAGACCAGCCACATCGAACAGGTGGCGGCCCGGCTCAACTGGCCGTGCGTGCGCATCAATCTCGACAGTCACATCAGCCGCATCGACCTGATCGGAAAGGACGCGATCGTCCTGCGCGACGGATTGCAGGTCACGGAGTACCGCGAGGGGCTGCTGCCGTGGTCCTATCAGCGGCCGGTCGCTCTTGTTTTTGATGAATACGACGCAGGGCGGCCGGACGTCATGTTCGTCATCCAGCGCGTGCTCGAAGCGGAAGGCAGGCTGACGATCCTCGACCAGAACCGGGTGATGCGCCCGCACCCCTCGTTCAGGCTGTTCGCGACCGCCAACACCATCGGTCTTGGCGACATGACCGGCCTCTACCACGGCACCCAGCAACTGAACCAGGCTCAGCTGGACCGCTGGAACGTTACCGTTCGCCTCGACTATTTGAACGAGGAGGACGAGGTCGCGATGGTTTCCGCCAAAGCGCCCTGGATGAAGGGCGACGACCGGCTCCGCAACATGGTCCGGATGGCGGGCATGACGCGAACCGGATTTCGCGCCGGCGACGTCTCGACCGTGATGAGCTCGCGCACGGTGCTGTCCTGGGCGGAGAACACGCGCCAGTTCGGCGATCTCGATTTCGGTTTCCGGACGGCCTTCCTCAATCGTTGTGACGAGGGCGAGCGCGAAATCTTCATTGAGTACTATCAGCGCTGCTTCGGCCGCGAGCTGTCGTCCAGTCCGGACGGCGCCTGGTCGAAAAGACGGAGCGCTGCGCCTCGCTCGCAGTCGACTACAGAATGACGCGCGACGGCAGCACCGCCCGAAACGGAACACCAAGAACATTGGGGAGTCGGGAATGGACAAGAGGATCGACAGCCCCGCGGAGGCGGTGAGGCGCATTAGCGATGGTGCCACGGTGATGATCGGCGGATTTGGAGGTTCCGGCGCACCGATCGAGCTCATTCATGCCCTGATCGATCGCCGTCCGAAGGACCTCACGGTCATCAACAACAATGCCGGCAATGGTCATGTCGGGATCGCCGCCATGATCGAGCAGGGCATCGTGCGCAAGATGGTCTGCTCATTCCCGCGCTCAGCCGACCCGCGCGTCTTCACCGAGCTCTATTTGGCGGGCAGGATCGAGCTCGAACTCGTTCCGCAAGGCACATTGGCCGAGCGCATAAGGGCAGGCGGCGCAGGGATCCCCGCCTTCTACACGCCAACCAGCGTTGGCACGGAACTCGCCGCAGGCAAGCCCGTGGAGACGTTCGACGGCAGAACCTATGTGCGGGAGCGCTGGCTCAAGGCCGACTATGCGCTGATCAAGGCCGAGCTTGGCGACCCGATGGGCAATCTCACCTACCGCATGGCCGCCCGCAATTTCAATCCGATCATGGCCATGGCCGCCGCTCATACAATCGCCCAGGTCAGCCACCTCGTGCCGGCCGGCGGAATTGATCCCGAACAGGTGATCACGCCCGGCATCTTCGTCGACAGCGTGGTGGAGGTGAGCGACCCGAGGCAGGAAGAAGTCTTGAACCGCCAGGGCGCCGCCTACCCGGAGGCAGTCGCGTGACCGAGCAACTCGACAAGATCAAGCTCTCCAACGCCCAGATCGCATGGCGCGCCGCGCAGGATCTGGAGACCGGCTTCTACGTCAACCTCGGCATCGGTTTTCCCGAGATGATCGCCCGCTTCCAGCCCGAGGGCCGCGAAGTGATCTACCACACGGAGAACGGTGTTCTGGGCTTTGGCGAGGCGCCGAAGGCCGGCGAAGAGGACTGGGACCTGATCAATGCCGGGAAGAAAGCGATCACGCTCAAGCCCGGTGCCGCCTTCTTCCATCACGCCGATTCCTTCGCCATGGTCCGGGGTGGGCACCTCGACCTTGCCGTGCTCGGCGCCTACCAGGTCGCCGAGACCGGCGATCTCGCCAACTGGTCGACCGGAGCCGGCGGCGTCCCGGCGGTCGGCGGCGCCATGGATCTTGTTCACGGCGCCAAACGGGTGGCGGTCGTCACGGACCACGTCACAAAGGACGGCCAGCCGAAATTGCTCCGACGTTGCACCATGCCGCTCACGGGCGTCGGCTGTGTTACCCGGGTCTACACGTCCCTCGCCGTCGTGGACGTCGAGGGCGGTCGCTTTGTCCTTCGCGAGAAACTCCCCGCGATTTCCCTCGACGACCTGCGGGCACTGACCGGGGCAACGCTTCACGTCAGCGGCCCGGTTGCCGATCTGGTCGTCCCCGAAGTTTGAGGTTGGCGCGATGGCCGAAGCCTTCATCTGCTCCTACACGCGCACGCCGATCGGGCGGTTCGGCGGTTCGCTCTCATCGGTGCGCACCGACGACCTCGGCGCGATCCCGCTGCGGGCCCTGATGGACCGCCACCCGGCGGTTGATTGGGAGGCCGTCGACGAGGTCTATCTCGGCTGCGCCAACCAGGCCGGCGAGGACAACCGCAACGTCGCGCGCATGTCCGCTCTCCTCGCCGGACTGCCGCCATCGGTTCCGGGTTCCACGGTGAACCGGCTCTGCGGTTCGGGCATGGACGCGCTGGTGATCGCGGCCCGCGGTATCCGCGGCGGCGAGATCGAACTCGCCATTGCCGGCGGCGTCGAATCGATGAGCCGCGCGCCGTTCGTGATGCCGAAGGCCGAGACGGCCTTCTCGCGCGACAACGCGGTCTATGACACCACCATCGGCTGGCGCTTCGTCAATCCGCTGATGAAGAAGCAGTACGGCGTCGATTCCATGCCGGAGACCGCCGAGAACGTTGCCGGGGACTTCAACGTGTCCCGCAAGGATCAGGATGCGTTCGCGCTGCGGTCGCAGTCGAGGGCTTCGGCGGCGCAATCGAGCGGCCGTCTGGCTCGCGAGATCACGCCCGTCACGATCCCGCAGCGCAAGGGCGATCCCGTGGTGGTGGATCGCGACGAGCATCCCCGCGCGACGACGATGGAGGCGCTCGCGGCACTGCGTGCTCCCTTCCGCGACGGCGGCTCGGTGACCGCGGGCAACGCATCCGGGGTGAATGACGGCGCTGCGGCCCTGATCGTGGCGTCGGAAGGCGCGGCGAGGAAACATGGTCTCGAGCCGATCGCGCGCATCCTCGGCGGGGCGACGGCCGGGGTTCCCCCGCGCATCATGGGCTTCGGTCCGGCTCCGGCCTCGAAGAGGCTGGCCGCACGACTCGGTCTGAGCATCACCGACTTTGACGTGATCGAGCTCAACGAGGCCTTCGCCAGCCAGGCGCTCGCCACCCTGCGTGATCTCGGCATCCCCGACGACGCTGCCCACGTCAATCCGAATGGCGGCGCCATCGCACTCGGCCACCCGCTGGGCATGAGTGGAGCACGGATTGCCGGGACGGCAGCGCTCGAGCTTAGCCTGACCGGCGGGCGGCTGGCGCTTGCCGCCATGTGCATCGGGGTCGGGCAGGGCATCGCCATAGCCCTCGAGCGGGCCTGAACCCTAGCAAAAACGGTTGAAGGTGCTCATACACCTTTGATTTGCCACGACCTCGCTGTCCTTTTCGCGGCCGCCTGTTTTCAGCCGTGAAGGCGGACCTGCTGTGGCGTTCGCCCGAGCTTGGCGGTCATGGTCGAGGTCAGGTGCTGCTGCGAGGAGAAGCCGCAGGCGAGGGCGATCTCCGAGATGGGAAGCGGCGAGTTCCTTAGGAGATGGCAGGCCCGTTCGACCCGCCGCTCCATAACGTATCGGTACGGCGACATGCCGGTGCGAAGCTTCATCCCGTCAAAGACGACGCGGAGCGGCGCGCGGGCTGCGTTGGCGAGGCTCGCGCAGGTGATGTCGTTGCCGAGCTCTGCCTCGACATAGGCGACGATGGTCTCGAATTCGTGGTCGGAGAGGCCATTGCGGCTGTCCTCGCGAACCACCCCGAGGCTCCGCATCGTTTCGAGATAAAGCGTGGAGGCGAGCGCCTGGACCTCGAAACCGCCCAGCCGCTCGCCGCTGGCGATCCGGTTCCGCGCGTAGAGGCTCAGCGCGCCGATTGCCTCGCGGCGGATATTGTTGCGGCTGCCCGCGCGACGCATCCGGCGAAGGTCGATATCGTCGAAGGTGTCCTCAAAGGTCGGTCCGTAGCTGAAGGCGATGAAGCCGTGGCGGACCGATCCGGCGCGGACCCGGACGTTCCCGTCACGGGGGTGGAACGCTGAGCTTGCGCCGACGAACAGCAGGGGCCGCTCGGCGTCGTCCTCGAACTTGGTCTCCGTGATCAGGTCGCCAAGCAGGAGGCAAATCACATCTGAGGCGTTCTGGAATTCAAGCGCGTAAGGCTTGCTTCCACCGATACAATAGCCGATCGGGCCGCACGCGCCTCGCCGCTCGAATTGCTCCAAGCCGCGGAACGGGCCCGGATCGCCGTGCCCGTCAATCGCAAGCGTCACCTTCTTCCTCCCTGGGACTACTCGCGCGTCTTTCCGGCACTCAAACACCTTTTGTCGCACCGGACAATCAATTCGTGGGCGAATATCGAACGCTTGTTCGATATCCGAACTCTCTGGGCGACAAAAAGCAGGATCATGAAAGACCGGGCATCGGCGTTGCGCGACCTTGGAGGCGAAGCGCACGCACGGCCTTTGCCGGAAGCGTGCCGGGCAGGGAGGAACGGCCGATGGCCATCAGTGCACGCAGGTCGCCCAGGCCGGCGCGGGCGGGGAATTTCGACAAGAGCTTCGACATTGTAATCGCCGGCGGCGGCGGCGTCGGGCTGGCCACGGCGTGCTTCTCTGCATGGCTCGGCAACAAGGTTCTGTTGCTCGAGAAGGCGCCTGAACTTGGCGGGACCACGATCAAGGCGGCGTTCTGGTATTGGGTCCCCAACAACGAGCCGATGAAGGCAATGGGACTCGTCGACAAGAAGGAAGACTGCCTTCGCTACCTCGCGCGAATTTCCCGTCCCGAGGTCTACAATCCGAAGCATCCGCGCTTCGGCATGAGCGAGTGGGAATACGACGCCTGCGTCGCGATCTACGACAATGCCTCCAAGGCGACCGAGCTGCTCAATGCAAAGGGAGCGCTCGAGTACCGCCACTGCCCGGGTGTGCCCGACTATTGGGCCGAACTCCCTGAAGACAAGGCGCCGGTCGGACGGGTGCTCGTCACCAAGCAGGCGCGCGACTCGATGTCGGATGGCGGTGTGCATGCCATTCGTACGCTTGCCGGGGCGGCGCGGAAGGCGGGTGTCGACATCCAGACCAGCCATCGCGTCCAGCGCACCATTGTCGACGAGGACGGACGGGTCGTTGGCGTCGAGGCCGACAACGGTCAGGGCAAGGCCCTCCGCTTCGGCGCCCGGAAGGCGGTCGTGTTTGCGACCGGGGGTTTCACTCACGATCCCGAACTCCGCCAGCACCACCTGTCCGCTCCGGTGAAGGGGGGGTGTGCGGCGGTCACGAACGAAGGCGATTTCGTCCACATCGGCGCTGCCATGGGCGCCCATCTCCGCAACATGAACTACGCCTGGATGTGCCCGGTGGTATTCGAGAAGGTGGTCAACAAGGACCCGGGGCTGATCGGTACGTTCTCTCCCTCGGGCGACTCGATGATCTATGTCGACCGGAACGGCCGCCGGGTCACCAACGAGAAGCTCGCCTATAACGAGTCGGCGCAGGCCTTCTTCAAGTGGGACCCTGCCAAGTCCGAGTATCCCAACCTCGTTCTCGTCGCGGTCTGGGACCAGCGCAGCCAGGATCACTCCGCGAGCGACGAGTATGGCCGCTTCATCGTCCCGAAGGGCGCCGATGCCAAGCACGTGATCAAGGGCAAGACCTTGGAAGAGCTCGCCGCCAACGTCAGGAAGCGGCTGAAGCGATACGCCGCCGAGACCGGCAATCTCGCGCTGTCGGCCGACTTCGAGAAGAACCTCAAGGCGACGATCAAGCGCTTCAACGGCTTCGCCCGCGCGGGCAAGGACGCGGACTTCCAGCGCGGAGAGCGTCCGGTCGAGCTCCTCTTCAACGGCCCGACCGCGCCGAAGACTGGCAAGAACCCGACCATGTACCCGATCAGCAGCAGCGGCCCGTTCTACGCGGCGCTGATGACCGGCGGCAATCTCGACACCAAGGGCGGTCCCGCCACCAATGTCGACGGCCAGGTGCTCGATGCGCTCGGCCGGCCGATCCCGGGACTCTACGGCGTCGGCAACTGCGTCGCCTCGGCCTCCGCCCGCTCGTACTGGGCCGGCGGCGCCACGCTAGGACCGTTCATGGCCTTCGCCTATCTCGCCGCAAATGCGGCGGACAAGGAGCCTGGGTCCGCGAAAGCCAGGCGGCGCGAGGCGGTTGACGCATAGCGGCGATCAAAACGACCCATCGAGGAAGCGGAGGAAGAACAAGATGGCAATCGCCACCCAGACGATGACCGACGAGCAACGGAAGTCGGTCGCGATCGAATATCTCAAGGCGTTCGACAAGGGAGGGGTGACGTCGACCGGCGGCTCGATCCTCGACCTCTTCGCCGATGACGCGCAGGTCTATTTCCCCAAGTGGGGCATCGCCAGCGGCAAGGAAGAGATCGGCAAATTGTTCGGCGATGTCGGCGGGACGCTGAAGTCGATCACCCATCACTTCTCGGATTTCACCTGGATCTTCTCCGGAAGCGACATGGTGGTGTGCGAGGGGACGAGCCACGGCGAGCACCGGGACGGCCCATGGCGCGCGGGTGTGCCGGACTGGGCGGCCGGGCGCTGGTGCGACGTCTTCGAGATCCGCGACTTCAAGATCCAGCGCTGCTTCATCTATCTAGACCCGGACTACGCTGGAAAGGACACGGCCCGTTACCCGTGGCTGAAGGACAAGGCGAAATAGGTCGACGGCTCTCAAAGGCGCACGCCAGCGGCGTGCAAGAGACAAGAACGAAAAGGGAGGAAATCATGCAAGGGACTCCACGCTTCTGGCGTAACTGGAGGGCAGCTGGTCTTGCTGCCGCCTGCTTCGCATTCTCCGCCGGCGCCTCGCACGCGATGACGGCCGAGGAACTCGAGATGAAGTCGCTCGGCACTACCGAGAACATCAATCCGGTGGTGGCGGAGTCCTTCAAGCGCTTTGCCGCCGGGCTCACCCCCGAACAGCGCGACCTTGCGCTCAAGTGCTGGAAGGACAACGGCTGCGAGACCGGCCATGGCGACCTGACCGTCGCCCTCGCCGACGGTTTCGGCGAGAACGTCTGGCGGCAGGTCACCAAGATGGAGTTCATCATGGAGGCCCTCAGCTATCCTGAGGTCTCCAAGATCATCTACACCTCGGCGCGCGCCGACCCGACGAAGGCGATCTCCGACCTTCGCGGTCTGATCGCGCAGGGCGCAGATGTCATCGTCGTCTTCGCCGATGCCAGCACGGCGCTGCTCCCGACCATCAAGGAGGCCACCGAGGCGGGAATTACCGTCGTTCTCCACAACGGCACCTATGTCGGCGGCGAGCCCGGGACGGACTTCCTCGCCACCGTCAGCGAGGATCTTTGCAAGCTGGGCACGGGCATGGTCGATGCCGTCAAGCAGAACGCCGGCAAGGACGAGATCGCCATGGTCGAGCTTGGCGGTACGCCGGGTAACGGCCTCAGCGCCGCCTGGCAGAAGTGCGCCGATGAAGAGGTGGCAAAGGTCGGGGGCATCACCGTGCTCGGCAAGGCCGACACCAACTGGACGCAAGAGGGGACGTTCCAGGCCATGTCCGGCTTTCTCGCCCAGAACGACAGCGTCGATGGTGTGATCTACGAATATGCCGACGGCTTCCGCGGGGGTCTCCGCGCCTGGCAGGAGGCTGGCAAGGAGCCGAATGTCGTGGTCGCGCTCCGGACCGACGAGCAGGGCCTGTTCTGCGACTGGGAGAAGGCCAACGACCCCGACTTCAAGATCTTCTTCGCCTCGGGGCACAACTTCCAGTCGGGTGTCGCGCTGACCGCTGCGATGATGAAGCGGGCCGGGCAGGACGTGCCGGTGGTGGTCGACATCCCCTTCAGCTTCCGCGAGGTGGTGAAGGGCATGTGCAATCCCGACCTGCCACAGGACGCCTCGGTGTCGACCCGCCTCGACGCTGACATGCTGAAGGCGATGTTCGCGCAGTAGCAGGTACGCAGTTTGACGGGACTGGCGGGCGCGGGACGTTCCCCGCGCCCCATCCCTTGTATGGGCGGCCGTCCGCGTGGCGCGCGGGCGGCTACCGATCACTCAAGGCGGGACGATGCCGGTACCTTCTCTGAAGCTCTCCGCGATCTCCAAGCGCTATCCAGGCGTCCAGGCGCTGGCCGAGATGAGCTTCGAATGCCTGCCCGGCGAAATTCACGCCGTCCTCGGAGAGAACGGCTCAGGCAAGAGCACGCTGCTCGGCATCGCGAGCGGCGCGGTGGCCCAGGATTCCGGGACCATCGAGATCATGGGGGCGCCGCTGGTCGCTGCCGATCCGCAGCTCGCCCGAAGGATTGGACTCGCCACCGTCTACCAGGACGATTCCCTCGTTCGGGAATTCACCGTCGCGCAGAATCTTGTTCTCGGCACCATCTCGCCCCCGGGTGACCCGCATGCCTTCGCCGAAGCGCAACTTGCGGCGCACGATCTGCCGATCTCGCCCGACGCGCTGGTCGGCAGCCTGAGCGCGTCCGAGCGCCAGTTCCTCGAGATCGTCAAGGCGCTCGTCGGCAACCCGCGGGTGCTCCTCCTCGACGAGCCGACGTCGTCGCTTGATCTCTCGGACGTCGCAAAGCTCACCGCGATCATCCGGAAGATCACGAGCGAGGGAACGGCGGTGGTTTATGTCAGCCACCGTCTCCCTGAGATCCTCGACCTTGCCGATCGCGTCACGATCCTGCGGGACGGCGTCGGACAGGGCGTCTATGTGGTCGACGAAGGGCTCTCGGAGCACGACCTCATCTCCCTCATGGTCGGTCGCGAGATCGAATCGGGCTTTCCGCCGCGCGCTGATGCGGCGACGGCGACCGTCGGCTTCTTTGCCACTCGCTTGAGCGGAGCCGGCTTCTCGGAGGTCTCGCTCCATGTCGATCGCGGCGAGGTCCTCGGTTTCGCCGGCGCCGAAGGCAACGGCCAGCGCGACGCGATCCGCGCGCTCGGCGGACTCGAACCCGCGACAGGGCACATCGTCTGCGACGGAAGGGTCGTCCCCCTCGGCAGCCCGGCCGACGCGCTCGCCGCGGGCGTCCTTTCGCTCAGCGCCGACCGCGCCCATGAGTCGATCTTCCCGGTGCTTGGTGTCCGCGAGAACATGACGGTCCAGGTCCTCGATGACTTCGCGTCGGGCGGCATCGTGTCCGCGCGCCGCGAGCGCGCCCGCGCCGTCGAGTTGATTCAGGAGCTCGGCATCGTAACCTCGACCCTGGACAAGCCGATCAGCGGCCTCTCCGGCGGCAATCAGCAGAAGGCGGTGCTGGCCCGGAGTTTCCTGCACGAGGCCAAGGCGATCCTGATCGACGAACCGACGCAGGGGGTCGACGCCCGGGCGCGCTTTGACATCTACCGCGCCATCCGCGCCCGGACCGCCGCTGGATCGGCCTGCATCGTCAACTCCTCCGACGCCATGGAGCTGGCCGGCCTCTGCGATCGTGTGGCGGTCTTCTCGCGCGGCAGGATCGTCCGTGTCCTCGTAGGCCGTGAGGTCACCGAGGAGAACATCGTCTCCTCATTCCTCACGTCGCGCGATACCCGAGCCGCGCGTGCCGAGGAAGCCCGGGCGGCGGAAGGCGCGAAGGGGCGGTCGGTCATCGCCTCGGTTCGCGACGCGCTTTCGGGCGGAGCCACGCAGTGGTGGACGCCGCTTCTCTTCCTTCTCATCCTGATCCTGGCGGTCGGCGCCTATGCGACCTTTCAGTCGGACGCGTTCCTTTCGCCCATAAACATCCGCTACATCCTGCTTGCGACCGCGCCGCTTGCCCTCGTCACTATGGCGCAGTTCAACGTGCTCATGGTCCGTGGCTTCGATGTCTCGGTGGGTTCCATGATGAATGTGACGGTCGTGCTTGCCTCCTTCGTCATGGCGTCCGGGACGCCCACGGCGATGCTTGTGCCGGGCGCGTTCCTATGCATCGCGGCAGGCGTCGTCGTCGGTCTCGTCAACGGCTCTCTCATCCGCTTTCTCGGCCTCAATCCGGTAATCACGACGATTGCGACGCTGTCGGTCCTTCAGGGCTTCGCCCTCTACCTCCGTCCCTCGCCGGGCGGGCTTATCAGCGAGGAGCTCACGGCGCTCCTCAAGGCGCGGATCGGCTTCCTGCCGGTCTCGTTTCTCGTCATTGTCGCGGTCGCGCTCCTCGCCGACCTCTGGCTCTACCGCACGCGTGGCGGGCTCGGCCTGCGCGCGGTCGGCTTCCGCGAGGAAGCGGCGAAACGAAACGGCGTGCATGTCAACCGCGTCCATCTCCGCGCCTATCTCCTCTCGGCGGTGATCGCCACCTTTGCCGGCTTCTTCCTCGCCTCTGAAGTCGGGACGGGCACGCCGGTCGTCGGGTCGGCCTACACGCTTCCCAGCATCGCCGCCGCCGTGCTTGGCGGCGCCGCCTTGTCCGGCGGGCGCGGCTCGTTTCTCGGCGCCGTGCTCGGCGCCCTGTTCTTCACCCTCACCGTCAACGTCGTCACCCTTCTCGGCCTCTCGACTGCGCTTGGCATCATCATCAGCGGCGCGCTCACGCTCTTTGCCGTCTTCCTCTATTCGGGGTGGGAACCGGTCGGCTGGCTGCTGCGGAAGTTCGAGGCGGCGTCGCGGCAGCGTCGCACTGCGGCGGGGGCGGGCTGATGAGCGTTCGTGGCCCGCTCGCGGCCGAACGGGGCGGCCGCCTCGCGAAGCAGGGCGTCGCGCCGGGCGGCGGTGTCCAGATGCGCTTCCTGGCGATCTGGATCGCACTGGCGGCTCTCCTTGCGGTCGGCGCGATCATCGTGCCGCGGAGTATCCTCCCCTCGACGATCCTCGCCTTCATCCCGCTCGCCGCCTTCCTGTGCATCACCGCGATGGGCGAAGCCCTGGTGCTGATGTCGCGGGGCATCGATCTTTCCATTCCCTCGATCATCGCCTTGTCGAGCACGGTTCTCCTCGGCGTGTCCGGCGGTCTCGACTCGGCGCTCGTGATCGGGATCGTTGCGGCGCTCGCCTTCGCCACGCTTGTCGGGGTGGTCAACGGCGCTCTCGTCGCGATCGGCAAGCTCAACGCACTGATTGTCACGCTCGCCATTGGCGCCATTACCCAGGGGGCGACGCTGTGGTACCGGGAGAGCCTGCCGCAGGAGGCTCGCGTGCCGCCGCTGCTTGCCGACTGGGGCAGCAGCCGGGTCCTCGGGATCAATGTTGCGGTGTGGCTGACGGCAGTCCTCGTCATCGTCCTCACCGTCATCCTCCGCAAGACGACCTACGGCCGGCGCTTCGCCGCTGCCGGGGCGAGCCCGCGCGCCGCGTGGGTCGCCGGCATCAACGTCCGGGGCTACCAGATCGCTGCCTTCGCGGTCGCCGGCTTCCTCTACGGCATCGCCGGGATTGTCATCTCGGCCTTCATCCGTAACCCGACCTTGAGCGTCGGCGACCCCTACCTGCTCGCGCCGATCGCCGCGGCAGTGCTCGGCGGCACGGCGATCACCGGCGGCGTTGGCAGCATGGCGGCGGTGGCCGGCGCAGCCCTCTTTCTCACCCATCTTGGCCAGATGCTGAAGATGCTCGGCCTTTCGACGGCGTTCCAGTTCATCATCTATGGCATCGCCATCGCAATCGGCATGGCGCTGGCGGAGTCACGCCTCGGCTTGGTTCGTCGCTGGCGGAGTCGCTAGACCGTGCCGCTTTCTTCGCCGGGGAGCCGGTGGCGCGCCCGTCGAGGCAAAGGCGTCCAATCCTGTGAAGCGGCAGTGACTACGCCAGGCGTGGCTAACGGCCTGCCGCGGCGGCGGGGTGTCCCAGCGTCTCACGGCTGAGGATCCACTCCGCGAGCTCGGCGCCGCGCATCGGCGCCGCGTAGAGGTAGCCCTGTGCCTGCGTGCAACCGAGTTCGCTCAGCAGGGCGGCCTGTTCGTTGGTCTCGACGCCTTCCGCGATGACGTCCAGACCGAAGCTCTGACCAAGGCCCAGGATGGCGCGGACGATCGACCGCGATCCCTCGTCGCTGCCGATGGCGGCGATGAACGAACGATCGACCTTCAGCCTGTCCAGCGGAAAAGTGCGGAGATAGGCGAGGTTCGAGTAGCCGGTACCAAAATCGTCGATCGACAACCGAACACCCAGGCGCTTAAGGCTGGCAAGGCGCGCAAGGAGGCTGTCGGTGACTTCCATCATCATGCCTTCCGTGATCTCAAGTTCGAGGTTGCCGGGATCGATACCGGCCTCGGCAACAACGTCCTCGACGAGTCCCGGAAAGTCGGGATCGCGGAGCTGGCTGGCGGTGATATTGACCGCGATCGCAGCCGAGGTGACGCCCTCGCGCTGCCACGCCCGCATTTGACGGCAAGCCTCGAGAAGGACAAACCGACCGATCGGCGCGATCAGCCCGGTCTTTTCGGCAATCGGTATGAAGCGGGCGGGGGGAAGCCAGCCGAGCTCCGGATGCCGCCAGCGGGCCAACGCCTCGATGCCAACGAGGGCGCCCGTACGCATCTCGACCTGAGGCTGGAAGTGGAGCTCAAGCTGCTCGAGCCGCAGGGCGCGACGCAGCTCGCCTTCGATGAGCACGCGCTCATTCGCACGCGCGCTTATGTCAGGCGAACAGAACTGGTAGTTACCGCCGCCAAGCGACTTGGCCCGCTCTACGGCGGCCTCCGCATTCTTCAGAAGGGCAGGAAAATCCTCGCCGTCGCCCGGAAAGACGCTGATACCGAGGCTCGCCGAAAGCGTCAGCTCGCGCTCGTCGACTACGAACGGCAGGGAGAGATCGTCGAGGATGGAGCGCGCCATGCGCGCTGCCTCGGTGCTCACGTCCCCGAGGTCGTTCAGCACCATGACAAACTCGTCGCTGCCGATCCGGGCGACGGTGTCGCCCGGTCGCGTCAGGCGCCCGATGCGCTCGGCGCAGGCGCGGATGGCAGCGTCGCTGGTGGCGTGGCCGTAGCCGTCCTTGAACTGCTTGAAGCTGTCGAGGTCGATCGCCAGAACGGCGAGGCTGGAGGAGGATCGCCGCGCGCCATCGATGATCTGACGTGCGCGATCCGTGAGCAGGTTCTGGTTCGGAAATTCTGTCACCGCGTCGTGGGTCGCCAGGTACTCTATTCTCGACTCGTAGACCTTGCGCTCGGTGATCTCCTGGTTGGCGAGGACGATTCGAACCGGACCATCGCCCGGAATGCGCATCGCCCGGAAGGCGAACCAGCGGGACCCGGCTGTCCCGGCCCGCTCGTACTCGACCGACGCTCCCACGTCGTCTTTCGACTGCGCCGAACGGACCAGCGCCGCAATGCGTCCGGCGTCGATGTCGCCGGACCTTGCCGCGCTATCGCAGGCAGCGAGGTAGTCCACACCTTCGTGCAATGCGAGCAGCACGTCATCATGCTCGGCAGCAAGGGCTTTCCAAGCGCGACTGATCGTGACGACCCGGCCATCAGAATCGATAACGGCTATCCCATCCGGTAGTGCGTCGATGGTCGCGTGAGCCAGCCGCTCCATCTCTCTGGCCTGGACGTCGGCGCGCACCGTCGCCGTCACGTCGTTGCCCTCGACGAAGACGCCGATGGACCGATCGCGCTTGTCGCGAATCGGTTCAAAGACGAAATCGATGAAGCGTTGCTCGGGAGGCGCCTCCTCCGAGCGGCGAAGCACGATCGAAGCGCCGGAACTCGTGAGGGGTTCCCCGGTGGCGTATGTCCGGTCAAGGCTCTCGAAATACCCTTGGCCGGCAAGCTCCGGCAAGGCGTCCCGAATCGGCTTGCCAATGACGTCGCGGCCTCCGAACAGCCGCACAAATGCCTCGTTCGCACTCTCGACCGTGTGGGCCGGTCCGCGCAAAACCACCATGAAGCCGTGCGCCCGGCGGAACAGCGCCTGCAGACGGCTGTCGAGTGCGAGGTCAGAATCCGTCTTTCCGTCCTGGGTCCCCCCAGGCGGTAAAGTGCGGCCGGCGGCCGTGACCGGAGCAGAAGGCGCTGTGTCCAGCGCGGAGAGTGGTCGGTCGACATCTGCGTGATCGACGAGCATCGCGGCGGCAGGCATCGGCTGGCGGGACGCACGGGAGGCAAGGTTTTTGGCAAACGCTCCGGCGACATAGCCGAGCTGAAGCACCACCACGCCGATGACCGCGTCGAGAATGGCGGTAGTCAGCCCGAAATCCGCCAGCATCGACGTCACGAACATGAACGCCAGTACGAGAACGGACACGATGATGAGCACCGTGACGCGCAGCACCATGCCAATTGCTACTCCCAGTGCGGCAATCAGCAGAAACGTCGCCATCGATGCTCCGAAATGGTCCGCCGCAGCTCGTTCGGTGCCGGCGAGCGCGGAAATGCAAAAATCCGCGACTCTTTCTTGCAGCTGCAGCCCAGCCCGTCTCGATCCTTGCAGCCGGCCGTTGCGTGGCCTTCACCTGGTTGGAAGCTAGCACACAGGAAACAAGCCGCGTCAGGGTCACATTCAACTAAAGGTTAGCGAACAATCGCCAAGCCGACGGCACCGGGGCACGGGGCATTTCAGTTCGGGTCGTCGCCGCCCTTGCCGAGGGCGAGCCCCTCGGCTAAGCCTCCCACATTCCGCGGGCAGTCTGGAATGTCTTGACACTCGGGGGATTGCGGCGGCAAACGAGGGTGTTGCCGTTTCGTTGCGTCGCAACATGTTTGGGGGTGAGGCGGTCGCGGCAGTTCGGTCGTGGCGGCCGGAGACAGTGCGGAAATGGAAACGCTCCTCAGCCAGTATATGCCGCTGGTGATCTTCATCGGCGTTGCCCTGGTGATCGGCATCGGGCTGTTGGTGATTCCGTTCATCGTGGCGTACCGGAATCCCGATCCCGAAAAGCTCTCGCCCTACGAGTGCGGTTTCGCACCCTTCGACGATGCGCGCATGACGTTCGACGTGCGCTTCTACCTGGTGTCGATCCTGTTCATCATTTTCGACCTCGAGGTCGCGTTCCTGTTCCCTTGGGCAGTGGTGTTCGGCGACATCGGCTGGTTCGGGTTCTGGTCGGTGATGATCTTCCTCGCGGTCCTGACCATCGGCTTCGTCTACGAGTGGCGTAAGGGAGCGCTCGAATGGGATTGACGGCTGATTCTGAACAGCCACTTGCGGTGCCGGGCAGGCCGCTGGTCGCTCCGAATGACCCGTACTTTCTGGAAATCAACAACGAGCTTGCCGACAAGGGCTTTCTGGTAGCGGCAGCCGACGAACTCGTCACTTGGGCGCGAACCGGGTCGCTGATGTGGATGACGTTCGGCTTGGCCTGCTGCGCCGTCGAAATGATGCAGATGTCGATGC
>JAGRKZ010000018.1:39636-44340 GCA_020442065.1 Bauldia sp. | reverse complement strand
AGCGGCTCGTCGAACAGAAAGACCTGAGGGTCTCGCACGATCGCGCGTCCCATCGCCACGCGCTGGCGCTGACCGCCCGACAACTGTTTGGGGTAACGGTCGAGGTACTTCCCAAGATCGAGGATCTCGGCTGCCTTGCGCACTTTTTCCGCGATCTCGGTTTTCGGCTTCTTCGCCATCAGGAGCGGAAAGCCGATGTTCTGGGCCACGGTCTTGTGCGGATAGAGCGCATAGGACTGGAACACCATCGCGATGTCCCGGTCCTTTGGCGGCAGGCCGTTGACGACGCGATCGCCGATCCTGATCTCTCCGCTGGTGATCTCCTCGAGTCCGGCGATCATGCGCAGGAGGGTGGACTTGCCGCAGCCCGACGGCCCGACGAGGACGACGAACTCGCCGTCCTCGATGTCCACGTCGACGCCGTGCAGCACGACGACGGAGCCAAACTTCTTCGTGACCGCGCTGATCTTTACATTTCCCATCGTCGTTCCTACTGCGGCAGTTCGATCTGCATCTTCACGTCGCCTTTCGGCGCCGATGCTGCGATCTCGAAGGCTCGGACGCTGTCCTTGAATTCGAACCGCCGCGTAATGAGTGGCTTCACGTCTATCGCGCCCGAGGCGAGCATGCCGACACACCGCGGGAAGACGTGGGCGTAGCGGAAGATGTTCTCCACCCGCGCCTCTCTCACCATGGCGGCGCCCGCGTCATAGGCAATCGGCGCGGATTGACCGCCGATGATGACCACGCAGCCTCCCGGGCAGAGCGCCTCGAACACCGCTGCCGCTGCCCGCGGACTGCCGGTCGCCTCGAACACCACCTCGACCCCCCAGCCGTCGGTCTCGGCCAGGATGCGCTTGGCGAAATCCTCCGACGTCACATTGATGGGCGTGATCGGCCCGAGGCTCTCTGCGATCTCGAGCTTGGCGTCGTCGAGATCGGTGATGAAGACGCGCGCGCAGCCCGCCGCCAGCGCCGACAGCGCGGTGACAAGGCCAATCGGCCCGGCGCCCATCACCAGCGCCACATCCCCGGGCTTGATCCGCGCCTTGGTTGCGGCGTGAACGCCGACCGCGAGCGGTTCAACCATGGCGCCTTCGGCGAACGACACATTGTCGGGAAGCTTGAAGGTGAAGTTGGCGGGATGAACGCATTCCGGCCGGAGGATGCCATGCACGGGCGGGGTCGCCCAGAAGCGCACCGCCGGATCGACGTTGTACATGCCCAGCCGGGTCGCACGGCTGTTAGGATCGGGAATCCCGGGCTCCATGCAGACGCGGTCGCCCGGCTTGAGGTTGGTGACCTCCGATCCCGTCTCGATGATCGTGCCCGATGCCTCGTGGCCGAGAATCATCGGCGCATTCACCACGAAAGGACCGATCTTGCCGTCCGTGTAGTAGTGCACGTCGGAACCGCAGATGCCCACGGTGTGGAGCCTGATGCGCACATCGTGCGCGCCCAGACGCTCCTCCCTCTCGATCGGGAAATCGCGCAGCGACAGCTCGCGCTTCTGTTCAAGCACAAGAGCATCCATCGTCTTCATCCCCTCCAGATAATGACGGCGCCGACAACGGCGGAGATCGCGGTGGCGATCCAGATCGAGAGCCCCAGAGGCTCAATCAGTCGCAACCACAGCAGCGACAACGCGACCCAGATCACGACCGCAATGAACAGGCGGTCGAACCAGTTTGTCTCGATCGGCAGAAAGCCCGGCCGACGCGCTCCGGTCTCAGGTTGGTTGGACACGCGGTTAGCCTTTCACTGCTCCGAAGGTGAGACCGGCAACGATGTGCCGCTGCACCAGGCTGAACACGATCAGTGCCGGAATCAACGTGAACACCGAAATCGTGGCCATGACCCCCCAGGCTGTGCCGGTGGTCGTCACGTATTCCGAAAGACCGGTGGTGAGCGTCCGCGCATTGAAATTCGTGAGCGTGGCCGCGAGCAGATATTCGTTCCAGGCGAAAACCCAGGTGAGGATCAACGTGACCGCGATGCCCGGCCGCGCCAGCGGAAAGACGATGTGCGAGATCACCTTCCACGGAGTCGCGCCGTCGACCAGGGCCGCCTCGTCGAGTTCCCTGGGGATGGCGTCGAGAGTAGGTCGAAGGGTCCAGATGGCAAAGGGCAGGTTGAAGGTACAGTAGACCAGGATCATCCCGAGCTTGGTGTCGGCCAGCGAGAAGTCGCCGATCCTGTAGACCTGGGTGAACAGCAAAAAGAGCGGCAGGAGGAAGACGGCCGGGGGCGCCATGCGGTTGGTGATGGTCCAGAAGAAGATGCTCTCCTTGCCGGCAAGCTCGAAGCGGGTGAGGGCGTAGCAGGCTAGAAAGCCGAGAATCGTCACCAATACGGCGTTGCATGACGAAATGATCAGGGAATTGAGCATGTATCCGCGCAAAGTCGGATTGTTCAGCACCTCGGTATAGTTGTCCCAATAGAAACTCTTGAGCAGCAACTCCGGCGTCGAGAACAGGTCGACGGCGGGTTTGACCGAAATTACGAACAACCAGTAGATCGGAAACAGCGTGAGGAAGCTGATCGCGGTCCAGACCGTGATCGAAATCCAGGGGTTGCGGCGCTTCATTGGGGTTAGACTTTCCTGACCCGAGGGGCGATCAGGCCGACGTAAAGCAGCCAGCAGATGACGATGGTGAGATAGAGGACGACGATCGAGACCGCCGATCCATAGCCGTAGTTCGTCCGGGGAAAGACTTCCTTGTAAATGTGCACGCCGACGTATCGCGTAGCGGACCCGGGGCCACCGCCGGTCAGCATCAGCACCTCGTCGACCGTGCGGATGGCATCCATCAAGCGGATGAACACCGTGGCGATCAGTGCCGGACGGATCATCGGAAGTGTGATGTGCCAGAAGATCTGACGCTTCCCCGCACCGTCGATCTGCGCCTGTTCAAAGGGGTCGGGGGGCAACGAGACCAGCGCCGCGATCATGGTAAGCGTCACCAGCGGCGTCCAATGCCAGATGTCCATGATGACGGTGATGGTGAAGGCCGCGACGGCGCTGGTGCCGATATTGAGGTCGAAGCCGACGGTGTGCTTGAGGATGTAAGGGATAACGCCGATCGACGGCGTGGCCATGAGCTTCCACACCGACCCGACGATGATCGGCGCCATGATCAGCGGCAGGGTGTGGATCGTCCGGAAGAACGCCTTGCCGGGGAAATCCTTGAGGAAGGCCTGAGCGAGGAAATAGCCGAGTAGGATCTCGGACCCGACGGCGAACACCGCGAAGGCGAAGGTTACCCCGAGGGAAGCGAGGAACTGGGAGTCAAATACCAGTTTCCGGTAATTTTCCGCCCAGTTGAAGAGCTTGGCCGGATTGGCGGCGAAGGGATTCCATTCGTGGAAGGACACCCACAACACGTAAAGGAAGGGGAAGACACCAAACAGGCCGAGGATCAGTAGCGTCGGGGACAGCAGCAGCCAGCCCAGCTTCTTGGAATGCATGGCCAGTTCCCGCCCGTAAGCGCCCCTCAACCCGGATTGGCGAAGCCTTGAAACCGGCGGGCCGCCGATGGGGCGGCCCGCCACTTCCGTCTTCGACAGTACCTTATTTCCGGTAGCCGAGCGTGGTCAGTTCTTCCTCGGTCTTGGCCGCCATCATATCAAGACCTTCGTCGGGACCCACCTTGCCGGTCAGAATGTCGTAGAAGATCGGCTCGAGTGCGCCGCGGAGCTGGGCGTGGAAGGGATAGGGCGGGGCTCCGGCGAAGAGCTTTCCCTGATCCTTCAGCATCGTGTAGTAGCCGCCGAGCTTGACGTCCATCTCCTGGACCTTCGGATCGTCGTAGGTCGCAGTGTTGGTGATGCGCGGAGCGGCGATGGCCCAGTCGGGCTGGACGTCGTTCTGACCCATGAACTGGAGGAACAGCAGGGCCGCCTCCTTGTTCTTGGACGTGACGGGCAGGCCAAACGCGCCGCCGTCGTAGTAGCCGATATAGCCCTTTCCGGCCTCGGCTTCTTCGAGTACGCCCGGCTCAAGCGGCGGCAGAGCGAAGCCGACCTTGCCGGTCACTTTCGACTTCGACTCATCGGCCTGGATCCAGGCGCCGTTCTCGCCATAGACCAGACCCTGCGCCGCGCGGCCAGCCGCGAAGGTGGTGCCGACCTCGGTCCAGGTCGACTGTGCCGACTCAGGCGGACCGATATCCCGCAGGTGCAGCCACCACTTGAGCGCCGCCTTGGCCTTGTCGCTGTTCATGGTGCCACCACTGGCGACCGTGGCGGCGTAGTTGTTGGACGCGTCGATGCCCCAGTTGTAGACGCCGAAGGTCGGCACGACCGACTCGAAGAACTCGTACCAGGACGCCGGGTGGCCGGTGTGCGCCTGTGCGGTCGTTCCCCAGAGCTCCAGGCCGTTGTCCTTGCCCCACTGGGTGAAGAACTCGGCGATCTCGGTGTACTCCTCGTGGGTCGTCGCCGGCTTCAGGTCGTGGCCGGTCTTCGCCTTGAACGCCTCCTGGATCTTGGGATCCTCGAAGAGGTCCTTGCGATAGAGGTAGAGCTTCAGGAACGCTTCCATCGGCACGCCGAACAGGTCGCCGTCGGCGTTCTTGAAGTAGTTGGCGAAGGACGTGAAATTCGCGTCGTCGTAGGTGGGCGCCTTCAGACCGGGATCGTCCTTGAGCGACTGGGTGATATCGGTCAGGAAGTTGCGGGCCAGATAGGCGTAGATGATGTCCT
>JAGRKZ010000018.1:0-39626 GCA_020442065.1 Bauldia sp. | reverse complement strand
GTCATAGATGCCGGTGCCGGCTTCCATGTCCTTGATCGCCTTGTCGTACATCTGGTCCCACGAGGTCGTCTCGATCTCGACCTTGATGCCGGTCTTCTTCTCGAATTCCGGGGCGAGGACATCCTTGATGTAGTTCGAAGGCGGCGTGCTCTCGGTCACGCCATGCAGCACGACGCCCGGATACTTGGCCCCCGCGTCGGACCAGAAGTCCGCCCACGCCGGCGCCGAAGCGCCCAGCAGGCCTGCCGCCAGCGCCAGGGCGCTGACTTTGTTCATGTAGTTCATGTTGATCCCTCCCATCATTGGGGCGGGCGAGAACCCGCCGTAAGCCGTCCTGTACATGAAAATCAAGCTCGGCGCAATATTTGTTGTATTATCCATCAAATCAGCCGGGGGGATCCAGAGTCCATCCTCACGGGATCGCCGCGCAAAGGTCGATCTTCTTTCCGCAATTTCACGATCACAGCCGTCAAATGACTTTCCCAGCGGGAAAGCTATTTTGTTGCGTTATCATGCAAATAGAGCTAGAAATGGGGTCGCCGCGCGCGAACGGACGGTACAAGAGTCAAGAAATCCGGGAGAAATAGGGTCATGCGAAGATTGGGCATCCATTCGTTTGTTTGGACAGGCGGCCAAACTCAGGAAGGACTGGAGATGGCGCTCCGGAAGACCGCGGAGCACGGTTACCGCACGATCGAATTTGCCTATCTGCGCCCCGAGAAGTTCGACCTGGACCGTCTGGCAAAGCTCGCGCAATCGCTGGACGTCGAGATCGGCGTGACCATGGGCCTGCCGCTCGATCGGGACATCTCCAGCGACGACAGCGCGACCGTCGCCGCGGGCAAGGCGATGCTCGCCGACGCGCTGCGCGCCGTCCGTGACATCGGCGGAAACAAACTCGGCGGCATCCTCTACTCGGCCCACACCAAGTACAATCGCGTCCCGACGAAGAAGGGCTGGGACAACAGTGTGAAGGCCATCGCCGAGACCGCGGCGCTGGCGGAGAGCTTCGGCGTGGACCTTGTCCTGGAGTTGGTGAACCGCTTCGAATCCAATCTCCTCAACACCACGGCCCAGGGGCTGAAGTTCATCGAGGAGACGGGCTCGGACCACGTTCTCCTCCACCTCGACACCTTCCACATGAACATCGAGGAAGCCAACCCGGCTGCCGCCATCCGAATGGCCGGAGACAAGATCGGCTATTTCCACATCGGGGAGAGCAATCGCGGCTATCTCGGTGATGGGGTCATCAACTTCGATCTGATCTTCGACGCCCTGCTCGATATCGACTACAAGCGTGACATCGTCTTCGAGAGCTTCTCAACGGCGGTCGTGGACGAAGGATTGTCACTTGTCTGCGCGATCTGGCGCGACACCTGGACCGACAACGATCCGCTTGCCGCCCATGCCAAGAGATTCATCGAGACGAAGATGATTGAAGCCGAGCGGCGGCGCGCCACCAACGCTCGACCTTAGAGGACGGCCGCGCAGGTTCGAAGCGATTGAAGCGATGTCGACAGGGAGTTCACCCCGACGGATCAGGCAAAACAACGTCGTGGCGGCGCTGCAGTGCCTCTACGGCTTCGGCCGCATGAGCCGGGCCGACCTCGCGCGTGAACTCGGGCTGAACCGGTCTTCCTCCGGCCAGATCGTCTACCAGCTCACCGAAAGCGGCCTGGTCCAGGAGGTCGAGGGCCGCGATGAGCAGGCAAAGGTCGGGCGCCCGGGCATCCTGCTCGCGCTCGTGCCCGAGGCCGCGTTTTTCGTCGGCGTCGAGATCGGCGTCGAGCACGTCACCGCGGTGCGGATCGATCTTTGCGCGCAGGTCCTTTCCCGGCGAACTTCCCTTTTTGACGCGCGGGCGGCCTCGATCGAGGAGGCGGTCCGGCTTGCCGTTCGCCTGGGCTTCGACGGCGTCGAGCCCGACATGATGAACCGCTGCAAGGGCGTCGGCATTTCGGCGCCTGCGCACATTTCCGCCGGCGGCTTCGTGCGCCTCGCCCCGCTCATCGGCTGGAAGAACATCGACCTCGCCCAGATCGTCCGGAGGGAGGTTCCGGTTCCCGTCCCGGTCGCGGTCGAGAACGACGCGAACGCCTTCGCCATCGGCGACGGATACAAGCGCGGCCGATCAGGTGTCACGCTCTTCCTCAACATGGAGACGGGCGTCGGCGGCGGCATCCTCATTGACGGCAAGCTGTTCCGCGGCGGCCACGGCCTCGCCGGCGAGATCGGCCACGTCCTGGTTCCCGGGGGCAACGGGCAGGAGCTCGAGCGGCTGATTGGCCGCGAGCGGCTCGTCACCCAGTATCGGGAAGCGACCGGGCGCGACGACCTCGACTTCTCCGCCTTCCTCGGCGATGTCCGGGACCGGGTCCCCGTCGCCGTCTCGATCGCGGAGGGCTGGTCGCGCCATCTCGCCTACGCCCTCCAGCAAGTCTGCCGACTGATCGACCCCGACAGGATTGTCCTCGGCGGCTCCGTTGCGCTGCTCTATCCGATGGTCGCGGCCCGGGTCTCCGCTCATCTGGCAGAAGGTCAGACCATCGCCTTCCCCGCGCCGGTCATCGCGGTCGATGAAGATGCCGAACTCGGCTCTGCCTTCGGAGCCGCCTGCCTGCTGCATCAGCGTTTCCTGTCGCTGGAGAACGAGGACTTCCGGGCCGACGACGGGACATCCGGCCGAGCGCCTGCGAGTGCGGTGCGGCGGACCGGACTTCGCGAGAACGAACTGCAATGACCGCCGCCGCGCTGTCCCCGGACGAAGCGGGTCCAACGGTCTGTGTCGGCGAGATCCTGGTCGAGATCGTGGCCACCACGATCGGCGCCGGCTTCCGCGAAGCCCAGCCGCTCGTCGGTCCCTATCCGAGCGGCGCGCCGGCGATCTTCATCGACCAGTGCGCCCGAATGGGCGGCAACGCCGCGATGGTGGGTGCGGTCGGCGACGACGATTTCGGGCGGGTAAATGTCGACCGGCTCGAGCGCGACGGCGTCGACGTTTCGGCCATCGCCGTCGATCCCGAATTCCCGACCGGGAGCGCCTTCGTCCGCTACAGGCAGGATGGATCGCGGGATTTCGTCTTCAACATCAAGACGTCGGCGGCCTCCCGCTTCGGCTGGACGGATCGCGTCATCGATCTCATCGGGCGGTGCGGGCACCTCCACGTCATGGGCACGGCCCTGTCGATGCCGAGCGCCCGGGACGTCATCGACCGGGCGCTGGCGGTGGTGAAGGCGCGCGGCGGCACGTTTTCATTCGATCCCAATGTCCGCAAGGAACTGAAGCTCGACGAGGCGATCGAAAGACGGTTCGCCGCACTGGTCGACGCGGCCGATCTGCTGCTGCCGTCAGGCGAGGAGCTCGAGCGCGCCGCGGGGGTCGACGGTGAGGAAGCGGCTATCGACAGGCTTCTTGCCCGCGGTGTGAAGGAGATCGTGCTGAAGCGCGGTGCCGACGGCGCAACCTGCTTCACCGCAGACGGCTTCCGCTTCGATTCCCCGGCCTTCGTCGTTCCGGAAGTCGACCCGACCGGAGCGGGCGATTGCTTCGGCGGCGCCTACCTTGCCTGCCGCCGCCTTGGCATGTCGCCCGTCGAGGCCCTCACCTATGGCTGCGCGGCCGGCGCCCGCAATGTGACGGTTCGCGGGCCGATGGAGGGCGCCGGCACCCGGGACGAACTCGACGCCTTCATCGCCGCGACGCCGCGGAGATCGTGATGCGGATTGATCTTCATGAGCTTGCGTCGCTCCGGCGTCTTGGCACCCCGAAAGGGATCACGTCCGTCTGCTCGGCGCATCCGGTGGTGCTGCGCGCGGCGGCGCGGCATGGCAGGGACACCGGCAGCACGGTTCTCATCGAAGCCACTTGCAATCAGGTCAACCACCAGGGCGGCTACACCGGACTGCAGCCGGCGGACTTCGCGAGCCTGGTACGGCGCATCGCTGGCGAGGAAGAGTGCCCGGAGCGGCTTCTCGTGCTCGGCGGCGATCATCTCGGACCGAATCCGTGGCGCGACCTTCCGGCGGCCAAGGCGATGGCGGAGGCCGAGACGATGGTCGCGGCCTATGCCGCCGCCGGTTTCCGCAAGATGCACATCGACACGTCCATGGGCTGCAAGGGGGAACCGGTCGCGCTCGACGACGAGACAACGGCGCGGAGGGCCGCGCAACTGGTCGCCGTCGCCGAGGCCGCCGCACGCCGCGCGGGGGACGAGACCCCGGCATACGTCATCGGGACCGAGGTTCCGGCCCCAGGCGGCGCGGATCATGCCCTGGCCGCGATACGACCAACCTCGCCCGCGGCCACCCGCGAGACCATCGGCGTCCATCGCCGCATCTTCGCCGACGCCGGACTTTCGGACGCCTTCTCGCGTGTGATCGGCCTGGTCGTCCAGCCCGGGGTCGAATTCGGCAGCCGGAACGTCGTCACCTACGATCCGGCCAAGGCTTCGGAATTGACGCGGGTGCTGGACGAGGAGACCCAGTTCGTCTTCGAGGCGCATTCGACCGATTACCAGGGCGCGGGGCCGTTGGCCGAGCTCGTCGCGGACGGCTTCGCCATCCTGAAAGTCGGCCCGGAACTCACCTTCGTCCTCCGTGAGGCGCTCTACGCCCTCGACCTGATCGCCTCCGATCTGGTTGCGGGGTATGGCCAGCGCCCACTCTACACGGCGATGGAATCCCTCATGGTGGCACGGCATGAGCACTGGAGCCGGCACTACACGGGGACCGAGGCCGAGCTGCGCTGGCTCAGGCACTACTCCCTCTCCGACCGCATCCGCTACTACTGGGCCTCGGCACCGGCTCGAGCCGCCGTGGAACGCCTCCTCGCCAGCCTGAAAGGCGAAAGTGTCCCCCTGCCCCTCTTCTGGCAGCATATGCCGGAGGCCGCGCATTTCGCCGATTCGCCGCTCGATCCCGAGGCGCTCCTGGTCTGGCGAGTGACGCGAAGCTTGGCCGCGTATCACGCCGCCTGCCGGACCACAGGCTAGCGTTGCCAGGAGATGGACCCGGAACCCATGTTTCTCCAGGGAGGAAACCGATGAACGAACTTCAGGGCAAGATCGCTGCCGTCACCGGAGCGGCTTCAGGAATTGGCCTCGCCACGAGCGAGGCGATGATCGCCGCCGGCGCGACGGTGGTCCTCGTCGACCGCGACGCGGCAGCGGTCAAGGCGGCGTGCTCCCGACTCGGCGACCACGCGATTCCACTGGTCCTCGATCTTCTTGATCCGGAGGACTGCGCCGGGCTGCTCCGCAAATCGCTCGCCCTTGTCGGCCGGCTCGACATCCTGCATGCCAATGCCGGGACATATATCGGCGGCGACCTGACCGAGACAAACCTCGACGCCATCGACCGCATGTTGAATCTCAACGTCAATGCGGTGATGAAGAATGTGCACACCGTGATCCCGCACATGATCGAGCGCGGCTCGGGCGACATCGTCGTCACCAGCTCGGTCGCCGGCCACTTTCCGGTTCCGTGGGAGCCGGTCTACTCGGCTTCGAAATGGGCGATGACCTGCTTCGTGCAGACGATGCGCCGCCAGCTCATCAAGCACGGCGTCCGCGTCGGCTCGGTATCGCCCGGCCCGGTGGCCAGCGCGCTCCTCGCCGACTGGCCGGAGGAGAACCTGCGCAAAGCGAAGGAGGCCGGAGCCCTGATCGAGCCGAAAGAGGTGGCGGACGCCGTGCTGTTCATGCTGACGCGGCCGCGGAACGTAACGATCCGCGACATCGTCGTTTTGCCCAGCGCTTTTGACATCTGAGGCGGACAAGGATGGACTATCAACCGCTGTTCCGCCTGGACGGAGAACGCGCAGTCGTCACGGGCGGCGGTCGTGGGATCGGCCTTTGCTGCGTCGACGCCCTTGCCGGGGCCGGGGCAAGCGTGGTGGTGATCGAACGGCTTGAGAAGGACGCCGAAGAGGCGCTGGCTCTCCGGGCCAAGGGTCACGATGTGGAGGTGCGGCTTGGGGACGTGACCGACCCCAAGCGGATGGAAGCGGTTGCCGAAGCGCTCGTCGCCGAAGGCAGTCCCGCCACCATCCTCGTCAACAACGCGGGAATCGGCCAGAGCGGCGTCCCGTCGGAGGGTGTCTCCGACGAAGACTGGCTCCGCATGATGGACGTCAACCTGAACGGCGTCTTCTGGTGCTCACGGGCCTTCGGCCGCCACATGATCAAGATGGGCAGGGGCGTCGTGGTCAATCTCGGCTCGATGTCCGGCATCATCTGCAACCGCCCGCAACCGCAGACGCCCTATAACGTGTCGAAGGCCGCCGTCCACCATCTGACCCGCTCGATGGCGGCGGAATGGGCCCAGCACGGCGTGAGGGTCAACGCGGTCGCGCCGACCTATATCGAGACGCCGATGGTCCGGGCCGTCGAAGCCAATCGCGACCGTATCCCGGCCTGGCTGGCAGACACGCCCATGGGCCGGATGGGCCGGCCAGAGGAAGTAGCCAGTACGGTCCTTTTCCTTGCATCGGACGCATCGAGCCTGATGACAGGCGCCATCGTGAACGTTGATGGTGGTTTCACGTGCTGGTGAGATTGCAGCATCGGGAGAGGACAGACGTCGGCGCGGCGCTGCAATCGCCGCAGCGACGCTCTAGCCTCGCGGTGAGGGTGAGGCGGCGCCATCGGCGATTGCCGACCTGGTCGATCTGGTGCGGCGCGATTTCGACGCTTGAAGCGGAGACGGGATGAACCGTGATGCGGCTCTCGAATGCAACCCTTGCCGGTCTTGCCGACAACGTGCGCCGACCGACCTATGACCGCGCGAAGCTCAGCCCCGGCATTGTCCATATCGGGCTCGGCAACTTCCATCGCGCCCACCAGTCCTGGTACCTGCACCGGCTGATGGACGAGGGCCTGGCCCATGACTGGGCCATCGTCGGCGCCGGCGTCCGGCCCTACGACGCGGCACAGCGGGAGAAGCTGAAGGCCCAGGACTATCTGACCACGCTGATCGAGCTTGACCCTTCGGGCACGTCGGCCGAGGTGGTCGGCTCGATGATCGACTATGTCGAGGTCGTCGAGGGCAACGGCCCGCTGATCGCCTGCATGGCCGAGCCCGCGATCCGGATCGTGGCGCTTACCGTGACCGAGGGGGGCTACTACATCGACCCGGCGACGAAGTCGTTCGACGCGCGCCACCCCGACATCGTCCACGACGCCGCCCATCCCGAGAGCCCCAGGACGGCCTTCGGCGCCATGGTGGCGGCGCTGAGGCTCCGGCGCGACCGCGGCGTCGGGCCCTTCACCGGCCAGAGCTGCGACAATCTGCAAGGGAACGGCGCGATCCTGCGCCAGACCGTCGTCTCCCTCGCCCGTCTCTCCGATCCGGCGCTGGCCGACTGGATCGAGGTCCACTGCACCTTCCCCAACTCGATGGTCGACTGCATCGTGCCGGCCACCGGGCCGAAGGAGCTGGCGCTGGCGCGCGGATTCGGCATCGACGACGCGGCGCCGGTGACGCACGAGAACTTCCGCCAATGGGTCATCGAAGACGCCTTCTGTCAGGGCCGCCCGCCGTGGGACAAGGTGGGCGCGCAGTTCTCCGATGACGTGCACGGCTACGAGATGCAGAAGATCCGCATCCTCAATGCCGGCCACCAGTGCTTCGCCAACGTCGCCGAGATCATGGATATCGGCGTGGTCTCCGACATCATGCGGCACCCGACGATCCGTGCGTTCTTCCGCAAGGTCGAGACCGAGGAGATCGTCCCGCTGGTGGTGCCGGTGCCGGGCAAGACGCCGCTCGAATATTTCGAGCTGATCGAGGCGCGCTTCTCCAACCCCGCCATCGTCGATACCGCCCGGCGGATCGCCTTCGACGGCTCGTCGCGCCATCCCGGCATGGTCATTCCGACGGCCCGCGAGGCGGTGGCATCGGGCGCCCCGGTGGCAGGGCTGGCGCTGGTCGAGGCCGCCTGGTGCCGGCAGTGCTACGGCACCCGCGAGAATGGCAAGGTCATCGAGCCGAACGACCCGCATTGGGACGAGCTCAAGGCGGTCGCGACGAAAGCGAAGGACGACCCGCGCGCCTGGCTCGAGATGCGCCAGTCCTACGGCGACCTCGCCGACAAGCCGGTCTTTGCCGACGCCTTCGATCGATGGCTTCGGATGATCTGGGCCGAGGGCGTCGAAGCGGCCATGAAGGCCTATCTCGCGGCGTGACGCCCATCCCACTCGGCGAGAGCCGCCGGAGCTCAACCCACGCGGTCGCGCTCCTCGTGGCCAACCTCCACGATTTGACATCGGCCTGATCGCGGGCGGCACCGACCGCTGTGCTCGCTGTGACGGCCCGTCTTCAGGACGGCTGCCGTTCACCCCGGTCGGCCGACGACCCTGTCGCCCTGACAACAGGGTACCGTTCGGTCTCAGTTTCTCGCTTGCCATCCGGGCGGGGCTGGGGTCGACTGGTCGTCAAGTAGCGCATCGCCGCAAGCGACGCGCGATGACGGCAAGAAACCTGCGAACCGCGCACAATTCAGGGGACCGCCATGAACAAAACCGCCTTGTTGATCGGTGCAGCCTGCCTCGGTTTGGGGCTGGCGACGGCCGCCGAAGCGAAGAACCTCATCTATTGCTCGGAGGCGAGCCCGGAAGGGTTCGATCCCGGTCTCTACACGTCCGGCACGACCTTCGATGCCGCCGGGCGGACCGTCTACAACCGCCTGGTCGAGTTCAAGCACGGAAGCACGGAGATCGAGCCCGGTCTCGCCGCGTCGTGGGACGTGTCCGACGACGGCACCGAATACACCTTCCACCTCCGCCCGGACGTCAAGTTCCAGACCACCGACTTCTTCACCCCGACCCGGACGTTCACCGCCGACGATGTCGTGTTTTCGTTTGAACGGCAGCTCAAGGCCGACAATCCCTGGAACAAATACGTCGAGGGCGCGGCCTGGGAATACTCCGACGGCATGGGTTTCCCGGACCTCATCAAGAGCGTCGAGAAGGTCGACGATCTGACGGTGAAGTTCGTGCTCAACCGCCCGGAGGCGCCGTTCCTCGCCGACCTCGGCATGGACTTCGCGTCGATCCTGTCGAAGGAATATGCCGATCAGCTCAAGGCCGCCGGCACACCGGAGCTGATGAACCAGCAGCCTCTCGGCACCGGCCCGTTCACGTTCGTGGCCTATCAGCCCGATGCGCAGATCCGTTACACGGCCCATCCCGACTACTGGGCCGGCAAGCAGCCGATCGACAACCTGATCTTCGCGATCACCACCGACGCATCGGTGCGCGCCCAGAAGCTCAAGGCCGGCGAATGCCACATCATGCCGTATCCGAACGCGGCGGATGTAGCGAGCCTGAAGGAGGATCCGAACCTCCAGGTCCTTGAACAAGAGGGCCTGAACATCGCCTACCTCGCCTACAACACCATGCAGAAGCCCTTTGACGACGTTCGCGTCCGCAAGGCGCTGAACATGGCGATCAACAAGCAGGCGATCGTCGACGCCGTCTTTCAGGGCGCGGCGACCCCGGCGATCAATCCGATCCCGCCGACCATGTGGTCCTACAACAAGGATATCGCCGACGACTCCTACGACCCGGAAGCAGCCAAGAAGCTGCTGGCAGACGCCGGTGCGGCGGACCTGTCGATGAAGATCTGGGCGATGCCGGTGAGCCGGCCCTACATGCTGAATGCCCGCCGTGCGGCCGAACTGATGCAGGCAGACTTCGCGGCCGTCGGCGTCACCGCCGAGATCGTGACCTACGAGTGGGGCGAGTACCTGTCGCGCTCCAAGGAGACCGACCGCGACGGCGCCGTGATGCTCGGCTGGACCGGCGACAACGGGGATCCGGACAACTTCCTCGACACCCTGCTCGGCTGCGACGCCGTCGGCGGCAACAACCGCGCCCAGTGGTGCAACCAGGAATTTGACGACCTGGTGAGCAAGGCCAAGGTGACCAGCGACCAGGCCGAGCGGACGCAGCTCTATGAGCAGGCCCAGGTGGTGTTCAAGCGCGAAGCCCCGTGGGCGACGCTCGACCACTCGGTCCAGTACATGCCGATGAGCAAGAAGGTGACGGGCTTCCATCAGGACCCGCTCGGCGTCCATCGCTTCGACGGCGTCGACATCGCGGAATAGGACGCCGGCAATGTGCCAGCTGGGCGCTCGCGGATACCCTGCGGGCGCCTCCCTCTCAAGGGGCGGCATGGCAAGGTGATCCAATGGTCCGTCTGATCCTGGCCCGACTTGCAGTACTGATCCCCACCTTCGTCGGCGTCACCATCATCGCCTTCGCCTTCATCCGCCTGCTTCCCGGCGATCCCATCCAGCTGCTCTCCGGCGAGCGCGTCATGTCGCCGGAACGCCATGCCGAAGTCATGCATGACCTTGGCTACGACCGTCCGCTGATCGTCCAGTACGGGTCCTATCTCGGCGGGCTGGTCACCGGCGATTTCGGCAGCTCGGTCGTGACCAAGCGGCCGGTCCTCCAGGACTTCCTCACGCTGTTTCCCGCCACCCTCGAACTGTCCCTGGCAGCGATGCTGATCGCCGTGACGATCGGCATTCCAGCGGGTGTCCTGGCGGCGGTGAAGCGGGGTTCGATCCTCGACCAGGCGGTGATGTCGGTCGCCCTCATCGGCTATTCCATGCCGATCTTCTGGTGGGGTCTGCTCCTCATCATCTTCTTCTCGGGTTATCTCGGCTGGACCCCGGTTTCAGGACGAATCTCGCTCGTCTACTTCTTCCCGCCGGTGACGGGGTTCATGCTCATCGATTCCCTTCTCTCGGGCGAGAAGGGAGCCTTCGCCTCGGCGGTCAGCCATCTGATCCTTCCGGCGATCGTGCTCGGCACCATTCCGCTGGCGGTGATCGCCCGCCAGACGCGCTCCGCCATGCTGGAGGTGCTCGGCGAGGACTATGTGCGGACGGCGCGCGCCAAGGGGCTGCCGCCGCTCCTGGTCGTCGGCGTCCATGCCCTCCGCAATGCCATGGTGCCGGTAGTGACCACCATCGGCCTCCAGGCCGGCTACCTGCTGGCCGGCGCCATCCTGACCGAGACGATCTTCTCGTGGCCGGGTATCGGCAAGTGGATGGTCGATTCCGTGTTCAAGCGAGACTACCCGGTGATCCAGGGCGGCCTCGTCCTCATCGCCATCACCATCATGATGGTGAATCTGTTGGTCGACGTGCTCTACGGCCTGATCAATCCCCGGATCCGCCATGGCTGACGGGCACGACCCGAACGGCAGCGTCGCGCCCGCTGTCGGCGAGGTTCCCCGCCGGGCCGGGCTGGTCGAGTTCTGGTTCTATTTCGGCGAAAGCCGAGGTGCGGTGGCGGGGCTGGTGGTGTTCGGACTGCTGGTCGCGATCGCGATCTTGGCGCCGCTGATCGCACCGTTCCCGCCGTCCGAACAGTTCCGCGATGCTCTCCTGGTTCCGCCGCCGTGGGCCGGCGGCGACCGCCCGGAATTCTTCCTCGGCACAGATCCGGTCGGTCGAGACATTCTCTCCCGGCTGATCTTCGGCGCACGCTTTTCGCTTTTCATCGGGACGGTGGTCGTGGTTGTCGCTCTCGTCGGGGGCATAACCATCGGCCTGATCGCCGGCTATGTGGGCGGCTGGGTCGAGGCGATCATCATGCGGCTGATGGACATCCTCCTTGCCCTGCCGTCGCTGCTCCTGGCGCTGGTGCTGGTGACTATTCTCGGGCCCGGACTCGAGAACGCGATGATCGCGATCGCCATCGTTCTCCAGCCGCATTTCGTCCGCCTGACCCGCGCCGCCGTGATCACCGAACGGCGGAAGGACTACGTGACCGCCACCCGGCTGATCGGCGCGGGGCCGCTTCGGCTGATGCTGATCACCATACTTCCCAACTGCATGGCGCCGCTGATCGTCCAGGCGACGCTGTCCTTTTCCAACGCCATCCTCGACGCCGCAGCCCTCGGCTTCCTCGGCATGGGCGCGCAGCCGCCGACACCGGAATGGGGCACGATGCTCGCCGAGGCGCGAGAGTTCATCCTAAGGGCCTGGTGGGTGGTGACCTTTCCCGGACTCGCTATCCTGATCACCGTCCTCGCCATCAATCTGATCGGCGACGGGCTCCGCGACGCCCTCGATCCGAAACTCAGGAGGAGCTGACATGCCGCTCCTCGAGATCCGCAATCTCTCGGTCGATTTCGGCACGGCCTATGGCGCTTTCCGGGCGGTGGACTCGCTCTCCATCGACGTCGATGCCGGCGAGGCCCAGGCCATCGTCGGGGAATCCGGCTCCGGAAAGTCGGTGGCGATGCTGGCGGTGATGGGGCTGCTGCCGTGGACCGCGAAGGTGAGCGCCGATCGTCTCGCCTTCGACGGCCACGACCTCCTCGGCATCGCGCCCAGTCTGCGGCGTACGATCATCGGCAAGGACATCGCCATGATCTTCCAGGAGCCGATGTCCAGCCTCAATCCGTGCTTCACCGTCGGCTATCAGATCGGCGAGGTGCTTCGCATCCACCTCGGCCTCGGCAAGGCGGAGCGGCGTCGGCGCTCGGCCGAGCTGCTCCGGGCTGTCGGCATACCGGATCCCGAACGGCGTCTCTCGGCCTTCCCTCACCTCCTTTCCGGCGGCATGAGCCAGCGGGTGATGATCGCCATGGCGCTCGCCTGCAATCCAAAGCTTCTGATCGCCGACGAGCCGACGACNNGCGCTCGACGTGACGATCCAGGCCCAGATCCTCGACCTGTTGCTGGACCTCAGGAAACAGACCGGAATGGCTCTGGTCCTCATCACCCACGACATGGGCGTCGTCGCGGAGACGGCGGAGCGGGTCGCGGTGCTTTATGCAGGGCAGAAGGTCGAAGAAGCGCCGGTCGGCGAACTCTTCGGCGACCCGCATCATCCCTACACTGCGGCGCTTCTGGCATCGCTGCCCGAGCGCGCAACCGGCCGCGAGCTGCCGGCGATCGGAGGGGTGGTGCCCGGCCTGTTCGACCGCCCGAACGGTTGCCTGTTCTCGCCGCGCTGCCGGTTCGCGACGGAGCGCTGCACGAAGGTCGCGCCCTCTCGCCAGGGCAAGGCGGCGGGCTACGCCCTTTGCCACTATCCGCTCGTGCACGGGCAGCCGGTCGAGCATCCCGATCCGCACGCCCAGGCGACGGTCTGACCGCGATGACCGCTCCGGAGCCCGTACTCGAAGGGAAGGACCTCCGGCAATACTACACCCTGGTCCGTGGACCCTTTCAGAAGGCGCTCACGCTGAAGGCCGTGGACGGAGTGAGTTTCGCCCTCACGCGCGGCAAGACCCTCGCCGTCGTTGGCGAATCGGGTTCCGGCAAGTCCACGCTGGCTCGGATGCTTGCGATGATCGAGCCCCCGACCGCGGGCCGGGTGATGATCGACGGGGTCGAAGTTGCTCACGCCAGCCGGCACACGCTCCGCGCCCTTCGCTCCACCGTGCAGATGGTCTTTCAGGACCCGTACGGCTCACTGAACCCCCGGCAGAAGGTGAAGTCGATCCTCGAGGAGCCGCTCGTCATCAATCGCCCGGAAATGTCGGGCAAGGAGCGAAGCGACATCGTCAGGGACACGCTGGTCCGGGTCGGTCTCAGGCCGGAGCACCTTCAGCGCTACCCGCACATGTTCTCGGGCGGACAGCGTCAGCGCATCGCGATCGCCCGCGCCCTGATGCTACGGCCTCACGTCCTCGTCCTCGACGAGCCGGTCTCCGCGCTCGATCTGTCCGTGCAGGCCCAGATTCTCAACATCCTGATGGAGCTCCAGGCTGAATTTCGACTCGCCTACGTGTTCATCAGCCACGGCCTGGCGGTCGTGCGCCACATCGCCGACGACGTGATGGTGATGTATCTCGGCCGGCCGGTCGAGTACGGTCCGAGCGAGGCGCTCTTCACAGAGCCGCGCCACCCCTATACCAGCGCCCTGATGGCAGCGACGCCGGTCGCCGATCCCGGCCGGCGTACGGCACACGTTCGCCTCGAGGGCGAGATGCCATCGCCGATCCATCCGCCAGCGGGCTGCGCCTTCCATCCACGGTGCCCGCGGGCCTTCGACCGATGCCGGTCCGAGCGACCGGAGCTTGAGACGAAGGGCGACCGCCAGGTCGCGTGCTTTGCAGTCTAGTCTGCGGCTCGCTTCGCAAATTACCTGCGCTCCCGGCGGAGCCGATATCGCGAAAATCCTGGTCGCTGCGGTCCTCTGGCCACGCCGTCCGGCCAATCCGTCCGCCGTGTGCAGGCAAGGGGCACCCGGTGTGCTACTCAACCCAGACGGCGCGTGTGCTTACGGCAGCTGGCCAGGATATGCGTTTCAGCCTTCTTGGAGCCTTGGGATACTTCGCCGGCGGTCTGTGGACCGCCTGGGGAGGACGGAAGCGGATCGAAGCGCAGCAGCTCCGCAACCTGCGGCGTCTCGTTGAAAAGGCGCGGCGCGACTCGCCCTTGTTTCACCGGCTCTACGCGGGCCTGCCGCCGTCAAGTGAAGTCGAACTCCGCGATTTGCCGGTGACCCGCAAACCCGATCTCATGCGAGCGTTCGACGACTGGCTGACGATCCGTTCTCTTCCCCTCGAAAGGGTCCGCGATCACCTTCGGGACATCCGGAACGTTGGCGTTCCGATCGACGGGTTCGCCATCTTCCAGACATCCGGGACTTCCGGCGAACCCGCGGTCATCGTCCTCTCCTCGTCGTTCGTGGAATACTACTATGGGATCATGGCGGCGCGCTTCGAGCGGTACCATTGGAGGCTCATCCGCGACGTCCAGAAGCTCGGCGTGAGGGTAACGATCACCGGCGGGAACGGTCACTTTGCCGGCAACGGGTTGAACAAGCTGGTGCAGCGGCTCAACCCGGCCCTGGCAAGGGGACTGGGGTTGACCTTCATCGAGGCCGAGCAGCCGATCGACCGGCTCGTGGAAAGACTCAATGCGATCTCGAGCGTCGCCTGGATCGTGACCTACCCCAGCATGCTCAGCATCCTCGCCAGGGAAAAGGAGGCCGGGCGCCTGCGGGTCGCCCCTGCGCTCTTCAGCACGGGAGGCGAGACCCTCACGGACGCTCTTCGCGCGCGGGTTCTCCGGGCTTTCCCCTCGCTGACATACGGAATTGCCGATTCTTACGGGTGCACCGAGTGCCTGGCGCTTTCGTTCACCTGCAGCCACGGCCGCAAACACGTGAACGAAGACTGGGTCATCCTGGAAGCCGTCGATGAAGCGATGCAACCCGTTGCCGATGGCACGCTTTCGGCGAGCGTATTGCTGACGGTGCTCGCCAACGACGTTCAGCCCTTCATCCGGTACGACCTCGGCGACTGCGTTCGCTTCTACACGGACCCCTGCCGCTGCAGGTCTCCGTTCCGCAGCTTTCAGGTGGAAGGGCGCGAGGCGACGCTCGTTCATGTCGGCGATGTGACCCTGTCGCCGCTCGTCTTCGACGTGGAGCATGAGCGCGCCCGGCGAGTCCAACTGGTCCAGACCGGTGAGAGAGATTTCGAAGTGCGGATACAGGTGGCCGATGAGGCCGCGGCAGGGCCTGTCTTCAAGGAAGTCATCGGGTCGGTGAATCGCGTGTTCAGGGAAAACGGCCTGAACGATGTCGTGGTGCGGGAAAGCATGGTTCCGCCGCACCTCGCACCAAGCGGCAAGTTCCACGAAGTGCTGCCCTTGAAAGCTGCCAGGAGATCCCCCGAAGCGTGACGGCCATGGGAGCCGGCAAGGTTTCCGCTCGAGCCGCAAATGATCATCCAATCTTGACGAGTACATTCGATCACTCTATGACACCGATGTCATGACATCGATGTCATAGAGCTTCCATGACGACGATCTACGATGTGGCCAAGGCTGCGAACGTATCGCCCAAGACGGTGAGCCGGGTGCTCAACGGCGATTTGCCGGTCAAGGACGAGACTCGCGCCGCCGTGGAACAGGCTATCGCGCAGCTGGGCTATGTGCCGTCGAGTGCAGCCCGGACCATGCGGTCCCAACGGTCGGGGCTGATCGGCCTTGTGACCGGGGGTATCAGCGTTTCGCCGCTCTGGACGCAGATGTCGGGGTTGCCGGAAATCTTCATCGTCCAGGGCATCCAGCGGAGGATGGAGTCGAGCGGCAAGACCCTGCTGATCTCCGATACGGGCGGACGCTCCGAGCGGGTTCCGCACCTCCTCCGCACCTTCACCGAACACCGCGTCGAGGGTCTCATCTACGTCGCCTCGCACCACCAGCAGGTCGAACTTCCGGAGCTTCCGCCCAACGCCAGGCTGGTCCTCGTGAACTGTTTCGACGACCGCGGCACCCCCGCGGTGCTTCCGGACGACCGGGAGGGCCAAAGGCGGCTGGTTCGCGACGTCATCGCGCGCGGGCACACCCGGATCGCCTATCTGACGCTCAGCCCGACGCTGATCGCCACGATACTCAGGACCGAGGGCTATCGCGCTGCCTTGACCGAAGCAGGAATTGTCTTCGATCCCGACCTCGTGGGCGTGGGCGAGGATTCTCCCGGTGATCCGAGCTCGGCCGGAATGAGCCGCGAGGTCGCGCGCCTCATGTCCCTGGCGGAACCACCGACCGCGATCTGCTGTGGCAACGATCAGCTCGCCATGCGGCTCTACGGAGTCCTGCGGTCGAGCGGGTACGACGTGCCCCGCCAAGTCTCGGTGGCCGGCTTCGACGACTTCCGGCTCATCACCGAAACCCTCTTTCCCCCGCTGACGACAGCCGAACTGCCCTACGTCGCCATGGGCGAACGGGGCGCGGAACGTCTGCTGTCGCTCATCGGGCGGTCAGACCCGGGCCGAACCGATCCCGATCGGATCGCCGGGGACGTCATGTGGCGCGAGTCGGTCCTGGAGCGACCGCGCCGTCGTTAGCTGAGCCAACTTGAAAGGGAGGAAATCATGAGAAAACTGGCACTTCTGGCAGGCACGATCTTCATCGGCCTCGCCCACGGCGCTTCCGCGGAGACCGCTCTCAAGATGTGGTATCACGGCGCCGGCAACGAGGTGGAAAGCAAGCTGATCAACCAGATCGTTGCCGACTTCAACGCAAGCCAGGACGATTGGTCGGTCTCGCTGGAGAGCTTCCCGCAGGGGGCTTACAACGACTCCGTCGTCGCCGCCGCGCTGGCGGGCAACCTGCCCGACATCCTCGACGTCGACGGCCCGGTGATGCCCAACTGGGCGTGGGCCGGCTACCTGCAGCCGCTACCGATCGATGAATCGGTGATCGCCGATTTCCTTCCCGGCCCCAAGGGCTATTGGGACGGCAAGCTCTATTCCGTCGGCCTGTGGGACGCCGCGGTGGCGCTGGTGACGCGGAAGTCCATTCTCGAGAAATACGGCATCCGCACGCCGACGCTCGACAAGCCGTGGACCGGCGCCGAGTTCAACGAGATCCTCGCCAAGCTGAAGGCGTCCGGCGATTTCGAATACCCGCTGGACCTCGGCATGGCGTGGACGGGAGAGTGGTATCCCTACGCCTTCAGCCCGCTCCTCCAGTCCTTCGGCGGGGACATCGTCGATCGCGACACCTACGCCTCGGCCGACGGCAAGCTCAACGGAGATGCCGCGCTCGCTTTCGGCGAGTGGTGGCAGTCGCTCTTCAAGGACGGCATGACCCCCGGCACCAGCCAGGATCCCGCCGACCGCGACAATGGCTTCAACGAGGGCAAGTACGCGATCGCCTGGAACGGCAACTGGGCCGCCACCGGCATGCTGAAGGTGTACGGCGACGATCTCCTCTTCCTTCCCGCTCCGGACTTCGGTTCCGGCCCCAAGATCGGTGCGGCGTCGTGGCAGTTCGGCGTCTCGTCCGCCTCCAAGCATCCTGACGGTGCGGCCGCCTTCATCGAGTTCGCCCTTCAGGACAAGTACCTCGCTGCCTTCTCCGACGGCATCGGGCTCATCCCCGCCACCCCGACCGCCGCCGCGATGACCGAAAACTACAAGGAGGGGGGTCCGCTTGCGGTGTTCTTCGATCTCAGCAAGGCCCAGGCGGTGCTGCGTCCGGTGACGCCGGGCTACGTCGTCCAGGCCAAGGTCTTCGAGAAGGCGATGGCCGACATCGCCAACGGGGCCGACGTGGCCGACACGCTCGACGCCGCGGTCGACGAGATCGACAGCGACATCGAGAAGAACCAGGGCTACGGCCACCAGAGCTGAGTCCCCGCGCTGCGGCCCCGCGGCAATGACCGCGGGGCCGGCTCTGGGAGGAGCGCCATGGCGTCAAGGCTGACCACGTCCAACCGCGCGGGATGGGGCTTCGCGATCCCCGGCTTCGCCCTGATCGCGATCTTCATCGTCCTGCCGTTCTTCTTCGCCTTCGGCCTCTCCCTCACCGACCAGCGGCTGGTCTCGCCCAACCCGACCCGCTATGTCGGCCTCGACAATTACCGTGAGTTGCTCGACGTCACCGTCATCACCCTCGAGCCGCAGCGCGACGAAGCCGGCGAGCTCATCCGCGACGAGGACGGCAATCTCGAATACCCGAAGGTCCGCGACATCACGCGGAGCGACGATTACCCGCAATATTCGGGCATGCGGGAGTGGTTCCGCTGGCAGTCGGGCCAGAACGCCAAGGTGGTGATCGCCAGCGACGTCGTCTTCATGAAGGCGCTGGTGAACACTCTCGTCTTCGTCATGGTCGTGGCGCCGGTGCAGGCCGGTCTGGCGCTCGTTCTGGCGCTGCTGATCAACCAGCGCATCCGCGGGATCAACATCTTCCGCACGATCTACTTCATGCCGGTGGTGGTCTCGATCGTGGTCGTCTCCCTGCTGTGGCGATTCATCTACTCGGGCAACGACGGACTGCTCAACAACCTCCTGGACGCTCTCACCTTCGGCGCATGGCAGCCGATCGACTGGCTGGGCAATCCGAGCACGGCGCTTGGCTCGATCATGGCGATGTCGATCTGGCAGGCCGTCGGCTTCCACATGGTGATCTGGCTGTCGGGGCTGCAGACGATCAGCCCGACGCTCTACGAGGCCGCCACCATCGAAGGCGCGTCGGGCTGGCAGACCTTCCGCTACGTAACGTGGCCAGGCCTCCGGAACACCGCCGTGCTCATCCTCATCGTCATCACGATGCAGGCCTTCGCGGTGTTCGCGCAGATCAACGTCATGACCAGCGGCGGGCCGCTCGACAGCACCCAGACCCTCGTCTTCCAGGCCGTCGTCCGGGGCTACGGCAAGCAGGACATCTCCGGTGGCGCCACGATCTCCGTCATCCTGTTCCTGCTCGTACTATCGATATCGCTCCTTCAGCGCTGGCTGACGCGGGACAGGAGATAGCCATGGCCGCCCTCTCTCCCGGCAATCAGGGTGTGCGCCTCGCCGTGCGGTATCTGGTGCTGATCCTCATCGCCCTGATCTTCATCTTCCCGCTGCTGTTCATGCTGATGAACTCGCTCAAGCCGACGGAGCAGCTGCTCGCCGACACCTCGAGCCTCCGGGCCTTCCTTCCTGTCGGCGACCTCAGTCTCGACAACTACGTCGACGCGTTCAAACGCGCCCCGGTCGGAACCTTCGTCTTCAATTCGGTGCTGGTGACGGGGGTGACCGTGATCGCCTCCTTGTTCATCTGCTCGCTTGCCGCGTTCTCGTTCGTCTTCCTCGACTGGGTGGGACGAGGGATTCTTCTTTCGATCATCCTCGCCACTCTGATCATTCCGTTCGAAACGATTGCGATCCCGCTGCTGCTCATCGTCTCGAAGCTGCCGTGGTTCGGATTGAACGGGCTTGAGATAGGCTGGCTGAACACCTACCGCGTCCAGATCATCCCGTGGATCGCGGACGGCCTTACGATCTTTCTGTTCGTCCAGTACTTCAAGGATCTCCCCAGCGAACTGGTCGAGGCGGCGCGGGTCGAAGGGGCGTCATGGTGGCAGGTCTACCGTCGCGTGATCATGCCGCTCTCGGGACCGGTGCTGGCAACCGGGGCCATCCTCAAGTTCCTCGTCATGTACAACCAGTATCTCTGGCCGCTGATCGTCGTCCAGGAAGAGAGCTACCGCCCGGTCATGGTCGGGCTGGGCTATTTCTTCCAGCTCAACGTGGCCTGGGGCGAGGTGATGGCGTACCTCTCGCTGATCACGCTGCCGGTCCTCGCCTTCTACCTCGCCCTCCAACGCGCGTTCATAGCGTCGATCGCCTCGACCGGCGTGAAAGGATAATTCATGGTGCTGAGACTGCCCGACAAGTGGATCTGGGACAGCTGGTACGTCCATGACGGGCAGCACTGGCACGGTTTCTTTCTCCAGGCGCCGAAATCGATCGAGGACCCCGAGCTCCGCCACTGGAACGTGAGCCACGGCCACGCGATCAGCCGCGACCTGGCCAGCTGGACCTATCTCGGCACCTGCTTCGAGCCGGCCAGGCACAAGGCCTGGGACGACTACACGACCTGGACTGGATCCGTGGTGCAGGGGCCGGACGGCACCTGGCACCTGTTCTATACCGGCACCAATCATGCCGAGGACGGGCTGATCCAGCGCATCGGCCATGCCACCAGCACCGACCTTCACTCCTGGGCGCGCGTCGGCGACGGGCTCTGCCTCGACATCTCGGGGGAGGCTTACGAGCATTTCCAGCCCGGCTTCTGGCACGACCGGGCGATGCGCGATCCTTGGGTCATGCGCGACCCCGACGGTTCCGGCTGGCTGATGTATTTCACCGCCCGCGCAGCCGGGATCAAGGAGCCCAACGACGGCGGCGCCATCGGCTTCGCGACCTCGCCCGATCTGACGCACTGGACGCTGCAGCCACCTGTGCATGTCGGCGGCTTCGGGCAGCTCGAGGTGCCACAGGTATTCACCCACGGCGACCGTTGGTATTGCCTGTTCTGCACGGCCGCGCAGCATTTCTCCGCGGCGCAGGCCAAGGCGATCCCCGGCGGCCCGGTCTCGGGCACGCACTACCTTATCGGGGAGGGGCCGCGTGGACCCTGGTCCATCGCCCCGGGTCGGTTCCTCGACGGCGCCCTGCCCTGCCGGCGCTATGCGGCGCGAATTCTTGAGGCCGAGGCGGGTCTCCGGATCATCGGCTTCGCCGATCGACCCGATGGCGCCTTCCTAGGCGAACTCTCCAATCCCGATCCGGTCGAAGTCGAGCAAGACGGCCTGCTGCGGGTCGCAGCGGCCGCAATGGCGGAGTAGTCCCATGGCTCGCGTTTCACTCAAGGGGGTCCGCAAGAGTTTCGGCACCGCGGACGTCATCAAGGGCGTCGACATCGAGATCGAGGATGGCGAGTTCGTCGTCTTCGTCGGTCCCTCGGGATGCGGCAAGTCGACCCTGTTGCGCATGATAGCCGGGCTCGAAGACATTACCGACGGCACGCTGGAAATCGGCGGGCGAGTCGTCAACGACGTCGCGCCCAAGGACCGCGGCATCGCCATGGTCTTTCAGACCTACGCCATCTTTCCGCACATGACGGTGCGGGAGAACGTCGCTTTTGGCCTGACGATCAAGGGCGTGCCGAAAGCCGAGAAGGCGGAGAAGGTGGCGGCCGCGGCGCGCATCTTGCAGATGGAGCATCTCCTCGACCGCCGGCCGTCGCAGCTGTCCGGGGGCCAACGTCAGCGCGTCGCGATCGGCCGCGCCATCGTCCGCGATCCGGCCGTCTTCCTGTTCGATGAGCCGCTGTCCAACCTTGATGCTGCGCTCCGCATGGATATGCGCCTCGAAATCGGGAAGCTCCACCAGCAGCTTGGCGCGACGATGATTTATGTCACGCACGATCAGGTCGAGGCCATGACGCTTGCCGACAAGATCGTCGTACTGAAGGACGGCAAGGTCATGCAGGCGGGGTCGCCGATGGACCTCTATCACCATCCTGCCAACCTGTTCGTCGCGGGGTTTCTTGGTGCGCCGTCGATGAACTTTATCTCCGTCGATACGAGGTCCGTCGACAATGGCCTGGCCATGGTGGCCAATGCCGCGCTGGATCCGATCGAGGTCGCGACGACGGGACGCGACATCCGCACCGGAAGCAGGGCGATCCTCGGGGTCCGGCCGCAGTACCTCGTCCCCAGCGCCACGCCGGCCGAAGGAATGCTGCATGGCAAGGTGACGTTGACCGAGCGACTGGGTGCCGAGACCGTGGTCGAGGTCGGGCTGAACGACGGCTCACGGGTCATCGCGGCATTCGGCGAGGACAGGATCCTCGCACCCGGCACGGAGATCGGCCTGGCCTTCGACCCCCGGCAGGCCCATCTGTTCGCCGAGGGCGATCGCCCATAGCCTGCTCGGCCGAAGACGGCCCGCGACGTGAAACCGGCGAACACGCCGCCGAACTCGCGACGCGCGCTCAGTCGTGGCGAGCGGTGGTCGGGTGCGAAAGCAAAGGAGCCTCCGGTCTCACGCCTCCGGCAGCCAGACCGCCATTTCACCCGGTTCGCGATTGTTCCAGAGGTAGTACGGGATGGCGGTGAAGCGGTGGGGGGTCCGGACCGCCGGCTCGCCCCGATAGAGGACATCCGGCCAATCGTCGAGCGAGGCCACCGTGCCGTCTGCTTCAACGGTGACGATACCGCCGAAGAGGTCGGGACGCCGATCGACGTCGAGCCTCGCTTCGCGAGGCAAGCCAATGAGCGGGACAGACGCCGCAGGGTTGTCTGCGCCCTCGACGCAGAAGACGAGCGGCCCACGGCGCAAGGCAACCCGGCCACTGTCGCTCGCCACTCTCGGATGTGCGTAGATGCGATCGACGGGCATCGGCAGGTCGAGCGCGACGACATCTCCGGGACGCCATTCCCGTGTGATCTGGAGGTAGCCATTGACGGTGCTCGACATGACGTCGACCGCCTCGCCATTGACGGTCGCGGCAACGTCCCGCGCCCAATCGGGTATGCGTAGGCAGAGTTTGAACCGCATGGCCTCGTGAGGGTCCAGCGCGATGCGGATGCTCCCATCGAAGGGATAGGTGCTGGACTCGCGCAGCGACACAGCACCGCCGTCCAGGGAAACGGTCGTCGACGCCCCGCCGTAGAGATGAACGGCCAGCGTGTCGGGGCCCGTCGAATAGAAATAGCCTCCGACAGACGCCACCAGCCGGGAAACGTTCATGGTGCAGCATGGGCAAGTGTGCCATCGCCAGCGGCGATGGCTGCCGTCGCTTGCGAGCGGGTTCTCGTAGAAATAATGCTCGCCATCGCGCGAGAGGCCGGAGAGGGCGCCATTGTAGAGAGCCCGCTCGAGCACATCGGCGTAGCCGCCGTCGAGATCGATATTGAGCATACGCTGCGCCCAGAAAATCAGCGCCACCGACGCGCAGGTCTCGGCATAGGCCGTGTCGTTGGGAAGATCGTAGTACTTGGTGAAGCCTTCATTGTGTTTGGAGGGACCAAGGCCCCCGGTCACGTACATCTGCTTCGTGGTGACGTCGCTCCACAGGGTCTCGAGCGTCCGCTTGAGCTCGGCGTCGTCAAACTCGGCGACGAGATCGGCCATCGCCGCATACATGTACATCGCCCGCACCGCATGGCCCACCACCTTGGTCTGCTCGCGCACGGGCGCGTGGGACTGGTTGTACTCATAGGTCCTGGCCCAGAACGCTGCGGGATCGTCGCCACGGGCCTTCGCTTCAACGTCGAAATAGTGGGGCGGATGCCGTCCGCGCTCGTTGATGAAGTACGCCGCGAGTTGCAGGTGCTTGCGATCCCGCGTGACCGCGAAGAGCTTGATCAGCGCAATCTCGATTTCCTGGTGACCGCAGTACCCGTGTCTCTGACCAGCGTCCGGTCCGAAGGTCTCGGCGATGTGGTCGACGTAGCGCAGCATGACATCGAGCAGGCGGCGCTTGCCGGTTGCCTGGTAGTAGGCGATTGCGCCTTCGAGCATGTGTCCGGCGCAATAGAGCTCGTGGTTGTCGCGGAGGTTGGTCCAACGGTTCTCGATCTCGCGGCCGATATACCAGCAGTTCAGATAGCCATCGGGAAGCTGGGCTCGCGCGAGGTCTTCCGTGATCGCGTCGATCTGGGCCTCGATTCCGGCGTCGCGGCGATGGCGCAACGCATAGCTCGCCGCCTCAATCCACTTGCCGACATCGGAGTCCCAGAAGATCTGCGTGGTGAAGGCGTGGCTGTTGCGGGGAATTCGGAGCGGCGGCGGCGGCTCGGGAATCGTGAGCGACTCGAGGATGCCGTGCTCGTCGAGCTGACGGTGCTGGCTCGGTATGGTCCGCGTCAGTACGGTCTCGAGCCGCTCGTGCCAGAACGATCCCTCGATGGCGACGTCTGCGAAATTGACGGGGGTGTACTGGCGCATCGGTGTCCTCGGCATCCGTTCAGGGTGAATCGTCCAGAGTTTTCGCGGCCGCGGCGCCTGTCGACTTCGCGCCGCACGAGTCCCTGACGACAAGGGAGCACGGTAGCCGCCGCAGGCCTCGCACCTCATTCCCCGCCATCATGTCGAGCAGGGTGAGACCCGCCTCGCGACCGAGCGTTCGCAAGTTCATATCGACGCTGGTGAGCGGCGGGCGCGTTGCTTCGGCCATGATTTCCCAGTTGTCGAAACCGACGACTGCCACCGCATCGGGCACGAGCAGGCCGCGCTCGCGAAGCGCATCGATCGCCCCCCGTGCGATCTGGTCGTTGCCGCAAAAGATCGCGTCCGGCGGGCCCTTTCGGCTCCGCAGCAGCTCTGCGACGGCCTCGCGTCCCCAACCTTCCGACCACACACCGGGAAGATAGAATCCCTCGGGTTCCGGAAGACCCGCACGGCCCAGCGCCGCACGATATCCGTCGCGACGAAGGCAGACGGCCTGAAAGCGCTCGGGCCCGGTGATATGGGCGATCCGACGCCGGCCGAGCCCGATCAGGTGCTCGACCGCGAGGCGGGCACCACCTTCGTCGTCAGGGACCAGGCAGCACGTTTCGGGGTCATCAGTCTGCGAAAAGACGTAGAGGACCGGAACGCCGGGAGTCGCGACGGCGAGCTTCGGTCGCTGGTCGGCGCGGCGTGCCGTGACCACGATGCCGTCGACACGTTTGCCCAACAGCTGTTCGACATGCCGTGCCTCGCGCTCCATGTCGTCAGTCGCGTTGCACATGAAGACGCCGATCCGGCTGTCCGACAGACACTCCTCGAGGCCCTCCATGATCGGGATCGTGAACCGACCGAAGGAATCGGTGGAGATGAGCCCGACGGTGAGGCTCTGGCCGCGGTGAAGGCTGTGGGCAAGATCGTTCGGACGGAAGCCCAGTTCCCGCGCGGCCGAGATCACCCGCTCGCGCGTCTCCTCCCGCAATGCGCCGTTGTTGTTGAGCGCCTTCGATGCCGTGCCGACACTGACGCCCGCGAGGCGGGCGACGTCACGGATCGTTGACCTCGCCGGACGGACGGCCTGTCCCATGGGTCTCGAGCGCTCGGGTCCGTCAGCCATCCACCCGCGCCCTCATTTGACCGCTCCGCTGAGGAAACCCGAGACGTAGTATTTCTGGAGGAGGACGTAGAACAGAACGCAGGGAATGATCGCAATCGTGATCCCGGACTGCAGCATCCCCCAGTCCGTGCCGCCGATCGACGTTTCCTGACGTGCCGCGGCGAGCACCAGCGGCAGTGTGAAGATCGAACCCTTGTTCATGATGACCAGCGCGGCAAGGAACTCGTTCCACGAAGTGATGAAGGCAAAGAGCGCCACGGTGACGATCGCCGGGCGTATCGCAGGCAGATAGATCCGGAGCAGCACCTGCCAACTGGAGCAGCCGTCGATGACCGCCGCCTCCTCGAGTTCGCGCGGCACGGCCTCAAAGCTGTTCCTCATGATGTAGATGCTGAACGGTATTTGAATCGCGGTGTGGATGATGGCGAGGCCGGCGAGCGTGTTGGTCAGGCGGAGTTCGGCGAACATGAAGAAGAGCGGGGTCAGGAGTGCCTGATAGGGGATGATCAGCGCCAGCAGCAGGAATACGAACAGAAGCTCCTTCCCGGGGATGGGAAATCTTGCCAAGGCATAGCCGGCGGGAATGGTCAGTCCGAGGCAGATCAGGATCGTGAGCACTGCAGTGCCCGCACTGTTGAAGAGATAGGTTGGCAGGCCGTCCTGATACGACCAAAGCCGTTCGTAGCTGTCGAGGCTGAGAACGTGTGGAAACCAGGTTGGAGGAATGGCTGCCGCCTCGGCGGTGGTCTTGAAGGATGCCGCGACGGAAACCAGGAGGGGCGCAATCATGATGGCGATGATGACCATGCATAGCGCACCGACCAGATAGGCCGCCCGGCCGCCCGGCATGGCCTGGGCAGCGTCCTTTCCCCTCGGCGCCGGACGCACGAGCGTGTCCTCCGCGCTCATGCATGGGTCTTTCTGGCAAGGGCCATTTGAGCCACGGTCATGAGGAGAATGATAACCGCAAGCACCAGCGAGAGGGCCGCGCCGTAGCCAAGCTTCAGGTAAGGGAAGGAGTTGAGATAGATCCAGAAGACCGATGTGGCGGTCTTGTTGAACGGCTGGCCGGCGGTCATGAGATAGAACTGGTCGAAGGCGAGCAGCGAACCGATGATGCTGAACAAGGTGACGAGCAGAACGGTTCGGGCGGTGAGGGGAAGGGTGATGCGGCGGACGCGCTGCCAATAGCTTGCGCCGTCGACCATGGCGGCCTCGTTCACCTCCTGCGGAATCGATTGCATGGCGGCGACGAAGAGCAGCATGCCGAAGCCGACCACCTTCCACACGATCGAAGTGATCACGGCCCACATGGCGCGATTGGCATCTTCGCCGAACCAGACCACCGGCTTGGCGACGACGCCGAGGTCGACGAGCGCCCGGTTGACCAAACCGAAGTCATAACTGAACAGCCAATACCAGAGCAGGCTCGACACCCCGAGACCAATCACAACGGGCACGAAGACGACCGCGCGGGTGAGTTTGCGGAGCGGGGTGTTGGGGACGACCAGGAGTGCCAGAAGATATCCCGTCACTATGAGAACCGGCGTGATCCACGCCGTGTACTCGAGAGTGAAACCCAGCGAGGTCCAGAACTGACGATCGTTCCAGGCGCGCAGGTAGTTGGCCAGTCCCACCCACTTCGGGGGCTCGATGATCGACCAGCTGTGGAGCGACATCCATGCCATCTGCACCATTGGCCAGGCCGTGAAGACCAGGACGAAGAGGAGCGCCGGCGCGAGATAGAGAAGTCCCGTCAACCTGGCCCGTCGGCTTGCGTACATGGCGGACTACGCTCCTGGCAGAAACGGTCGCGCGCAAGGGAGAAACGCGCGACCGCAGGTTCGCCTCGCCTCGCTATTCCTGCGCGGCGATGGCCTTCATCTGGTCCTGAGCACCGGCGATGATCTCGTCGAGGTCGTCGTCGGTGTAGTAGGCGCGCTGCAGCATCTGCAGCCACGGACCTTGCGGAGAGTTGATCTGCTCGAAGAACGTAAGGGTGTAGGGCGTCCGGCCGACCGACAACGCCTTGGCCACATCCTGGACGAGCGGCTCAGCCTCGAAATACTGATTGTCGGTCATGTCGGAGCGGGTGGTGAGGTTGAGGAGCTTGGCGTAGCCCTCGACCTGCACCTCGTCCGAGAGAAGGAACTTCATGAAGTCGACGGCATCGTCCACGCGCTTCGAGCCTTTCGGGATGGTCACGAGATCGCCGCCGATGAAGGAGGCAGCCGAGCCGGGCTCGACGCCGGGCAGGAGTGCGATGCCGAAGTTCATGTCGGGATTCTGGTCGCGGGCCAGCGTGATGTTGAAGTTGCCGGTGCCCATCATGCCGACTTTGCCCGAGCCGAAGCGCAGATGGAATGTCTCGCCGTTCTCGGCGCGAGCGTCGTCGTGGACGTTGCCCGCCTTGATCATGTCGCGCGCCCACTGGAGGACTTGCTTGACGCCGTCACCGACGAGCGGCTCGCCATCGGCATTCGGCTCAATGGTCGCGCCGGACGCCCACATCAGCGGTCCGACCGTGAAGATGTTGCAGCCCGCGCACGATCCAGGCAGGAAGTAGCCTTTTACGTCCCCGCCGAGCGCGGTGATCTTGTCTGCATACGCCCGGACCTCGGCAAGGCTGGTGGGCGGCTTGTCGGGATCGAGGCCGGCCTTCTCGAAGAGGTCCTTGTTGTAGAAGAGCGCCGAGACGTCCGCATAGAGTGGGACACCGTAGAGACGGTCGTCATAGGTCGCGACCATCATGTGACCGGGGCTTGCGGTCTTCAGCGTCGGGTCGTCCTTGAAGTAGTCGGTGATGTCGACCAATTGCCCGGCCGCCTCGAACTGCGGACCGTAGATCAGATCGAGCCCCATGAGATCGGGGACGTCGCCCGAAGCAATGGCTTGCGCAAGTTTGGCCACCATCTCGGCGTGCGGGATGTAGGTGAGCTGAATCCTTCGATCGGGATTCTTCTCGTTCCACATCTCGATCAACCGGTCGACCATGCCGGCATTACCGCCACTCCTTTCCCACATGATCAGGTCGTCGGCAAAAGCGGGGACAGTCAGGGTCATGACCGCCGACGTCGCGACGCCGAGCGCCATTGCACGCAAATAGGCCTTAAAGCGCATTGTCTCCTCCACTTTCTGTCGTTGTTCGAGCCAGCTTCGCCAGCCGTCTTCCATCGTGAATGATAGGAAAACCTTTTCCTTATGACATACTCCAATCCCGCCTGGTTCGCAACCGGGCGTCGCACCCAAGGCGTCAGACAATATTCCACGAACTATGCAAACGCGTATAATATCAGTTGGTTATATATCTTTTGCGAGCGTGCGCCCCGGATCTGCTGATGTGATCCGTGGGTGACGTGCATTCCGTCATATCGGGAAAAGGTTTTCGCCTCCCGCGAAGCGTTGTGGCTATCTTCTGGACCTGCGGATCGGCAGGCCGGCGGCGGCGAAAGCCGCGGCCTCGAGCTGCCGAGCCTCGTGTCCGCGCCGCAGCCGCTGCGGCGCAGTCAAGTCAGATCTTGTCCGCCCTTCCTACCTGGGGCCGGTTCCGGTGTCCGGATCAGCGGACTCGTGGGACAGATGCGCCGGCAGCGACCTTGCGCTAGCGCCGCAGGTTGATCCGCATCACGATGTCCTGGTCATAGTTGCCGAATCCACGCCCGAAGATGTTGACCCCCCCGGGATGGCCCGCCTTCTCGTCGATGCCGATCTTGAGGCGAACCGAGTGATGGGCATCGAGCTGGAGATCCGCGGTCGTAACATCCGAGATGCGGACGCCGTCGATGAAGGTGCCTCCGGCGCCAACCCGCCAGGTCTTGAGCTTGCCGTATTGCGAGCCCTCGAGCTTCCACCAGGACGGCGTATAGGCGCCGCGCTTGTCGCCGTAGTCGCCCGGTGACGTCCAGGTTCCCACGGCAACGTCGTTGATCCAGACCGTAATGTCGGACGGCCAATTGAGATTCGTGCCGGGCGTCTCGGACGACAGCTCCATGACGAACTCGACCGACTCGATCGGCACATTGAGGAGCTTGGCGTTGTTGGGGAACTTGTACTCGACGTGGCCGCGGCCGAACCAGATCAGTCCCGCCCTGACCCGCTCAGGGTCGAGAAACGAGTTCGGCACGTCGAGCAGGCCGATGACTCCCTCGGTCGAGCATAGACCGCAGGGCGCACTGACCTCGCAATTGGTGTAGAGTCCGAGGGGCATAGCGACCTCGACCACGTTGTCGTCGCGGGTCGGCACGTCGTCGTCGAAGCGGATGATGATCTCGTCGTAGCGTGACGAGCAGATCTTCTGATGACCCTTCTTCGCCTTGACCGTGCTGGTCTCGATCAGCCCGCTCTGCTCCAGCACCTGGATGTTCGTTGCGACCGTCGACTGCGGCAGCGCGAGGTGGCGGCTAATGTCGTTGACGTTCAGCGACCCGTTGGACCGCAGGAGTCGCAGGATGCTGATCCGAACAGGAGACGCGAGCCCCTTCAGGACATCGACGCCCTCTTCCGGACTGATCGTGAGAAAGGCGGGCTTCATGAAATTTGCCGGAACGGGCTTTCGCGAATCTTGCCGAGGGAGCGAACGTTTATATCAACGACGATGATAGAGTACAGCCGGCTTGATCCCCCCGGCTCGCCGCTTGCGAAGCATCGGCCGACCTGGAGCGTCCCTACCCCTTCACGCCGGCGGTCAGCATGATGGCCTGCGTCACCCGGCGCTGGAAGATGAGATAGACGACGGCGACCGGCAGGCCCGTCATCACGGCGCCGGCCAGCAGACGCGCATAGTAGATACCGAAGGCGTCTTGAACTTGGGTGATGCCGACCGAAACCGGCATGACAGCCTCGGTGGTTGTGACCAGGAAGGGCCAGAGAAAGGCGTTCCATGCGCCGATGAAAGTGATGATCGCGAGCGCGGTCGTGACGCCCCAATTCATCGGGAGGTAGATGCGGAAGAGCAGCTGGAATTCGTTGGCACCGTCGATCACTGCCGCTTCGCGGAAGTCGCGCGGCACGGAATCGAAGAACTGCTTGTAGACGATGACAACCACCGGCACGATCAACTGGGGCAGGATGATACCAAGCAGGGTGTTGACCAGCTTGACCCCCGACATGATCACGAAGTGGTTCACGATCAGCGCCTGCACCGGCACCATGAAGCTCGCCAGGATCAGCCACCACAGCAGCGTCCTGCCGGGGAAGCGGAGCTGCGAGATCGCATAGCCGCAGCCCGCACCCATCGCCACGACCCCGACCGTGATCGCCACGGAGGTGATGATCGAGTTGATGTACCAGGTGACGATCTTGGTGTTGGCGATGATGTGGAGATAGGCCTCGAAGGTGAAATGCTCCGGCCAGAGCTCGATGTAGGGCCGCACCACCTCGAACTCGGGCTTGAAGGTGGTGATCACAAGCCAGTAGAGCGGGAAGGCCCAGATCACCGCCGCGACCACCGTTATGAGTGTAAGGGCCAGGCCGCTGATGTCGAGATAGCGGATCAGCCGGTTCTGGCCGACACCCGCGTGCACCTCTGTCCGCTGGGTGGCGCTCATCGAGCGCCCCGGGCGCGGAGCGCCTGATATTGCAGGACCGAAACCGCGACGACAATGACGAAGAGCGCCACCGCGATGGTTGCGCCATAGCCGCCTTTGTTATGAACGAAGGCCTGCTCGTAGATGTATTGCACCAGCACCATCGTCGTGTTGGTCCGGCCTCCAAGCGAGAACAGGTAGACCTGATCGAAGATCTTGAGCTGAAGGATCAGCTGGATGGTGAGGCAGAGAGCGGTAACCGGCCAAATCAGCGGCCAGGTGATGCGCCGGAACCGCTGCCAGCGCGAGGCGCCGTCGAGGGCGGCCGCCTCGTAGATCTCGGATGAGATGTTGCGGAGACCGGCCAGGAACAGAAGGATCGAGAAGCCGTTGGTCCACCACACTGTGACGAGCGCCGCCATCGGCAAGAACCAGTCCGGTCGTCGCCAGACACTCACCGGCTGGCCGACGATCGGCTCGATGATGTATTGCGCAATGCCGAACTGGGGATCGAAGACCCACCACCAGATCAGGTAGACGACCGTCACCGGCAGAATGAAGGGCAGGAAAAAGGCGGCCAGAACTATCGCCTGCAGCCACCCCCTTAGCCGGCTCACCATCAGCGCGATGACGAGTGCCACCGCCGTCCCGGGGATCACGGTGAGGATGACGAAGTAGAGCGTGTTCCAGACCGCCGTCTTGAAGATGCGGTCGGTGAAGAGCCGGACGTAGTTGTCGATGCCGATCCAGTCGCCGGCCCCGATCAGAGGTGCGTTGGTGAAGGAAAGCCGCACCATCTGGATGGTGGGATAGATGAAGAGCCAGCCGTAGACGGCGACGAACGGCGCAATCAGCACCATTGCCACCAGGATCTCGTTCCGCCGGCTCTTCAGCATGGCTGTCAGCGTATCCCCGAAATGTTCTGGCGCGGGAACCGGCGTCCCCGCGAGAGGACGCCGATCCGAACAAAGGGGGTGACCGCGCTATTGCAGCCCGTCGAGTTCTTCCTTCATCTCGGCCACCGCATCGGCGGCGTCGACCTCACCATTCACCGCCGCGGTGAAGGCGTTGGCCGCCGCCGAATACATCGGCGAGGCGACGCCGGCGAACACCGACTTAGGGTCATAGACCATATTGGCGGTAAGGACAGCGTAGGTCGCGTTCGGCTCCATCGCCTGGTACTCGGCGGAGTCTGTCACCGACTTAAGCGCCGGGATGTGTCCCGCGGTGGCCCAGAACAGGCCCTGGTTGACGATGCCCTTGATGACTTCCAGCACTGCAGCCCGCTTTTCGGGACTCATATCCTTGCCGGCGTTGGCGGGGAGCGCGAAGGCGTGCGAGTCGGAGTAGGTGCAGGCGTGGTCGAAGAACACCGGCAGTTCTACCGCGCCCCACTCGAAGCCGAGTTCGCCCTTGGCGGCGAGATCGGTGAAGGTCGGCACTTCCCAGACGCCGTTGATGTGCATCGCCGATTCGCCGGAGGTGAAGAGCGCGATGCCAGCCGGGTATTCCGTATAGGCCGGCGCGTAGCCGTCGTTCACCCAGTCGGCGACCACCTTCACCGCGTTGGTCAGCTTGTCGATGTTATCGCCGGCGAGCCATTGGCCATCGGTCATCATCTGACCGTCCTGCTGGCAAAGCAGCGAGTATATGGTGCGGAACTGGAAATCGCCGGCGGCATTGAACGTCGACAGCCCCCATTTGGTGCCGCCGTCCTGAATCGTCTTCATCGCCGCGCTGAAGTTCTCGATGCCGTTGAGCCCTTTCGGCAGACCGTCATCGCCGATCAGACCGGCGGCTGCGAGCTTGTCCTTGTTGTAGTAAAGCACGATGGGATGGGTATCGAGCGGCACCGCATACTGCTTGCCGTCCACAGTGACCGCATCCCAGATCGCGTTCGCGAACGAATCCTGGCCCATCCCGAGCGCCGCCCAGTCGTCGGCCGTAATCTCCTGAAGGATGTTCTGGCTCACCGCGAGCGGGATGCGCGAGGCGTGATAGGTCATCACGTCCGGCCCTTCGCCGACAGCGACCGAGGTCTGTACCTTTGAATAGAACGGCACGCCCCAGTCGAGGGTCGTCGCCTGGATCTCGATCTCGCCTTCGTGGGCCTTGTTGAAGTCCTCGATCATCTTCTTCATGCGGACGCCGTCACCGCCGCCGAGGAAGTCCCACCAGACGACCGTTTCCTTCGCCTGTGCACTGACGCCCAGCGCCGCGATGGCGGCGGCCGCAAGCGCTGTCCTGAGAATGCCCTTCATGATGCCGTTCCTCTCCGTTCTGGTTGCCACGATTCCGAGCGCCGGTCCGGACGCGGGTGCGTGCACGACGGGTGCCGCATGGACGCCGGACTGGCGGACAAGGTGAGACAGAGGAGCCGCAGGCCCCGCACGTCGGGCTGCGACGATCTGGCTTGAGCGCGTCGGTTCATCAGCGACCGCGTCCTCCGCATTTGCGCGGCTTTTTCCCGCGCTTGTTCTTACGTACGACGATAACTTCGACCCACGACTTGGTCAACCAATGTACTGATATCTATCAAATAATCCGGTTCATATAAATCGGCTCGGTGGCGGGGAGTCTCTATTCCGTCGCGCCTATACGGCGATGCGGATCATGTGCCAGGACCGGGGCTGCAATTTGCCCCGCACCGACCCGTCCCGGACTGAAACTCCCTTGCCCTTGGCCGGCTTGACCCGGTCGGGATGCTTGGCAGTGTTTGTAGCCCTGAGGTCGGGATGAGCGATGGTGGTGTGCTCCGAAACCGCCTTGGCCTCGAACCCGGCCATGCCGATGTCGAGGGTCATTGCCTCGTCCGGATGGCGATTCACCAGGAAGAACGTCACGGTCTTGCCGTCGGGGGCGAGCACCGCCGAAGCGTCGAGATACGGCACATCGTCCGCTACTTGGACGTCATAGGTCGGGACATCGACCGCCACCCCCAGCGCCCGTCCGCGCCCGTAGATCGACGCCAAGCGAAGCGGGTGGTAGATCGTCTGCTTCCAGGCCGGACCGCCGTTCTCCGTCATGATTGGCGCGATGACGTTCACGAGCTGGGCGATGCAAGCCACCTTCACCCGGTCCGAGCGTCGGATGAAGGTATTGATCGCGCAGCCGACAAGCAGCACGTCTTCGAAGTTGTAGACGTCCTCAAGCAGCGGCGGCGCCTCCTTCCACACCGAGGTGCCGATGTCTTTCTCATCCTGCTTGCGATTGTGATACCAGACGTTCCACTCATCGAACGAGATGAAGACGTCGTGCTTGGAGCGTTTCTTGGCCTTTACGTAGTCTATGATGCCGCCAACGGTGTGGATGTACCGGTCGAGCGGCACAGACTTGGCCACGAAGTTGAGATAGTCTCCCTCGTAATTATCCCAATAGGTGTGCAAGGAAATATAGTCGACCGAATCGTAGCACTCGTCGAGGACCTCGGCCTCCCAGGACGGGTAGGTCGGCATGTGGGCGTGGGAGGAGCCACACGCGACAAGCTCGAGCGTCGGGTCGAACGTCTTCATGCCACGGCCGACCTCGTTGGCGATCCGGCCGTACTCGTATGCCGTGCGGTGGTTCATCTGCCAGGGGCCGTCCATCTCGTTGCCGAGACACCAGACCTTGACGTTATGCGGATCCGCCGAGCCGTGCTTGCGGCGAAGGTCGCTCCAATAGCTGCCACCGGGATGGTTGCAGTATTCGAGCATGGCCAGAGCTTCGGTGAAGCCCTTGGACCCGAGGTTGACGGCGAGCATCGGCTCGGTGCCGGCCTTGCGGCACCACCGGACAAAGTCGTCGGTCCCCATCGCATTCGATTCGGTCGTTCGCCAGGCGTAGTCGAGCCGCACCGGCCGGTCCTCGCGCGGGCCAATGCCGTCGGTCCAATCGTAGTTGGAGACGAAATTCCCGCCGGGATAGCGAACCAGCGGCAGGTCGAGATCACGGACCAATTCCAGCACGTCGCCGCGGAAACCGTCGGCGTCGGCGGTCGGGTGGCCGGGCTCGTATATGCCGCCGTAGACGGCGCGCCCGAGGTGCTCAAGGAACGCGCTGTAGACCCGGTCATCGATCTCGCTGATCTCGAAATCGCGGTGGATCGAAACCCTTGCCTTCACCAGCCCCTCCCCAATTATTCCTGATTATGTGATATATATCTCCTAGTATGATCGTATGAAAATGACAGTGTCAATCGCCGTTCTCGATCCGCCGCCTGTGCGTCACGACCCGTTCTTCGCCACTCAAGAGACCCTTGCCCACTGAACTGCGGCCGTCATGACGACAAGGTTCGGCCTGGATGAACACATGGCAAGGAAGGCTCTCGAACCCTGTTCACATCTCGACTGTTTTCTACTATTCAGAGTGTGAATTTTTTCAATCGTGAAATTTAGAGTCCGAATGGTATGGACGAGGCGACGCTCTCCCAGAGGATCCTGGATGCGTACGACGATCTGACGAGACGGGAACGGAATCTTGCCGACCTGCTGCTCGAGGATCCCGACACGCTGGTCCTGAAGTCGGCCACCGACCTGTCGGCGCAGGCGGGGGTTTCCAAGGCGACCACGGCCCGCTTCTTCCAGCGGCTCGGCTATCCCACTTACAAGACCGCCCAGAAGATTGCCCGATCCGACGAGGCGGGCGGCGCCGCGCCGAAACTCCCGGCACGCGCGGCGCAGCGGAAGGCAGGGCGGGGAGACCTCGCAGAGCATCTGGCCAACGACGTGCAGAACCTCGTCCGCTCGATCGAGGCGTTGAGATCCGACGAGCTCGCGCGGGCGATCCAGTCCATGGCCCATGCGGAGAAGCTGTGGGTGGTCGGCTTCGGCGACAACTACCCCCTCGCCCACTTCGCCCGGGCGCTGCTGATCAGGATCAAGGCGGATGTCCGCATGATTCCGATCGGTGGCTTCTCGGTTCCGGAGGAATTCGCCTCGATCCAGCCGACCGACGCGATGCTGGCGCTCGGCATCGGCCGCAAGACGCGCAGCCTCCGCTCGATCATGCGCTCCGCCGTCCATTCCGGCGCACAGGTCATCTACCTCACCGATCAGGCGAGCCGGGGCGGTCCGGACGTCGCCCATGTGACGCTGCGGTGCCGGACGCGGGGGATCTCGGTCTACGAATCCGTCGCCGCGCCGGTGTCGCTCATCACCTATTTGTGCTCGGCGCTGGCACTGAAGCTCGGGGCGACGGCGATCGACCGCCTGCAGTTCATCGAGAACATCCACGACGAGTGGGGCGACCTGGTTCCCGGCGACCTCTGAGGCTTCAAGACGCCGCCGACGCTTCGGGACGGGATGTGGACGCCAACGGGCGCCGCACGGGCGGCGAGCAGGCGGCCTTGGGACGACTTCGGGACGGGGAGCGCCCCACGGTGGACCGTTTTTGAGTCGCCAACCACCCCCACCTCGACACTTCTCTTCATTTTCGAAAATAAATGATGCATTTTTGAAATTTCATTGACACCCGGTCCGGCCGACCTCAGGCTCACGACCGCGTGGAGCCAATTCCGCAGGAGCCTCTACCCGGGACATGCCCGGGCCATGTGGGGCAGCAGGGGAATTGCCACGACACGGACAACGCCGGCATCCCGGCCCGGAACTTGCGTTTCGGGCGGCACTCCTTCTTTGCCCGGCCACGTCCCAGAGGCGGTTTTGGAGACATGGAGATACCGACGATGACGATGCGACTGGGGAAGACGACAAAGATCCTCGCGGCCGCCGCCGCGATCGGTCTTAGTGGCACGATGGCGGCACAGGCTCGCGACATCGTGTGGGCGCGCTATGGCGATATCGACACGCTCGACCCGCACCGGGCGACGAGCACGCTCTCGCTGCAGGTATGGAGCCTGATCTACGACACGCTGCTGGCCACCGACGCCACCGGCGCGCCGGTGCCGAATCTCGCCAAGTCCTGGACGTCGAACGACGAGGGCACGGAATACACGTTCTTGCTGCAAGACGGCGTGAAGTGCCACGACGGCTCGCCGCTCGACGCCAACGACGTCAAGTACACGATAGACCGGGCCTTCGACGACGCCAATCCGAGCGTCACGAAGGCGAGCTGGGGGCCGATCACCGGCGTCGAGGTCGTCGACCCTCTGACGGTGAAGCTGACGCTCGAATCGCCCTTCGTGGCACTGGTGCCTTTCCTGGCCGACAGCTTCTCGTCGATCATCTGCGACACCAACGGCGAAGGCTTCGGCACCACGGCGGCAATCGGCTCCGGCCCCTGGAAGCTCGAATCCTGGACCAAGGGCGACAAGATCGTCCTCAAGCGGAACCCCGACTACGTAAACTTCGGCAAGCTCGCCGAAAACAAGGGTGCGCCGTACATGGACGGCCTCACCATCTCGGTGGTGCCAGAGCCGCAGGCGCGCCTCGCAGCGCTCAAGACCGGCGAGGTCGACATCGCCGAGCCGCCTTTTGACGACGTGGCGGCGCTGAAGGAATCGGGCGAACTCGACATCGTCGTCGCCGAGAACACCGGACAGAACGTGTTCTGGGAGTTCGCCGCGCATCGTCCGCCGTTCAACGACAAGCGGGCGCGTCTGGCGGTTGGCTATGCCACCGACCCGGCGATGGCGATCGACCTGATCTACGGCGATCTCTCGATCCCCGAGGCCTGCCCGGTTTCGCGCGGCGTGTTCGGCAACGACCAGGAATTCTGCCTGAAGTACCGGCCGAACTACGATCCCGAGAAGGCGAAGGCACTGCTCGCCGAGCTCGGCTACGGCCCCGACAAGCCGCTCGAGACTGCGATGCTGGTCTGGACCGGCGGCAACCGGCAGAAGCTCGCCGAGATCTTCCAGGCCCAACTCGCCGAGGTCGGCATCAAGGCCGACATCGAGATGATGGACATCGGCACCATGAATGCCCGGGTCCGGCAGGAGAACGAGAACGCCGAGGGCAAGGGCAGCATGGATATGATGACCTGGTCCTGGTACGACCCGGACATTCTCTATGCCCTTTGGCACTCGCCCGGCGCCTATCGCGGCTACACCACGCCGGAACTCGACGCGATGCTCGAGAAGACCCGCGTCCTCACCGATCCCGAGGCGCGCAAGGCCGCGGTCCAGGAGGTGTTCAAGGTGTTGCTCGAGGAGGGCGTCCACATCCCGCTCTACACGCCGGGCTGGGAATGGGTCTTCGCCGTGCGGCCCGAGGTGCAGGGCTTCAAGGTCGCCCCCTTCGTGTACCCGAACTTCAACGACGTGAAGATCGGCGAGAGCTGATCAACATAGACCCTGGCCCGGAGGCTCACACCGCCGGGCCATTCCTTGAAGGGGTTGTCCGATGTGGAGATTTCTCGGCGGACGGATCGCCATGGGGGCGCTCACGATCTTCGTGACCACCATCGCCGTCACGCTGCTGATCCACCTGGTTCCCGGCGACCCCGTGCAGATCATGTATGCGCAGAGCCAGGGCACGACGCCCGAGCAGCTCGAGGAAATCCGGCGCAACCTCGGTCTCGACCAGCCCATCCCCATCCAGTACCTGCACTTCATGGAACGCCTGTTCCATGGCGACCTCGGCTACACGATCCGTGGCCACCAGCCGGTGCTCGACGTGATCATGCAGCGGTTGCCTAATACGGTCGCCCTCGCCGTCGCGGCGATGGCGGTGGCGATCCTGATCGGACTGCCGATCGGATTCTTCGCCGCCTACAAGCGCGGCACCTTCATCGATACCGGCCTGATGGTGGTGGCGATCACCGGCGTCTCGATCCCGCATTTCTGGCTGGGGCTGGTGCTTCTCTTCTTCTTCGCGGTCGAACTCGGCTGGCTGCCGGTCAGCGGCACTGGACCGCTCAACATCGTGCTGCCGGCGGTGACCCTTGGCCTGTCGAACGCCGCGATCGTCGCCCGGATGACCCGCTCGTCGATGATGGACGTGATGAGGCAGGACTTCGTGCGCACCGCCGAGGCGAAGGGCCTGCCCAAGGCGGTGGTTCTCTATCGCCATGTGCTCCGCGCCGGCCTGGTGCCGGTGATCACCATGATGGGCCTGCAATTCGCCTTCATGATGGGCGGCGCGATCGTGGTCGAGAACATCTTCGCCTGGAACGGCGTCGGCCGCATGGCAGTCGAAGCGATCTTCCAACGCGACTACCCGGTGATCCAGGGCTTCATCCTGACCTTCGCGGTGGTGGTGGTCTGCGTCTCGATCCTGCTCGATGCGGTCTATGCCCTCGTCGACCCGCGGATCCGGAGGGCCTGAGATGGCGGAGCTCTCCGGCGCGGTCACCGACTACGAGCACGAGATCGTCCGTCCCGGCCATCGCGCCCATTTCCTCAAGCGGCTGGCGACGACGCCGAGTGGCGCCTTCGGCCTCACGGTCGTCATCATCCTGATTGCAAGCGCCGGGCTTGCGGATGTGCTCGCCCCCTATTCGCCGATCAAGATGGGTGTCGGCAAACGCTTCCAGCCGCCATCTCTCGCCTTCCCGCTCGGCACCGACGAGTTCGGCCGCGACGTGCTCTCGCGGATGATGTTCGGAAGTCGGCTGACCCTGATGATCGGAGCGATCGCGGTCGGGATATCACTGACCATCGGCATGCTGATCGGCCTCGTCGCCGCCTATCGCCGCGGGTGGGTGGAGAAGATCCTGATGCGCGGCACCGACGTGCTCTTTTCCTTCACCGAGACACTGATCGCGCTCGCCTGCGTCGCGGTTCTCGGCCCGAGCCTTGAGAATGCGATGATCGCGGTCGGCATCGCCGGCATCCCCTTCTATGCGCGGACCTGCTACTCCGCGGCGCTGGTCGAGCGATCGAAGCC
>JAGRKZ010000017.1 GCA_020442065.1 Bauldia sp. | reverse complement strand
ATGCCTCCGGCATTTCGACCTCCCCTCAAGGGGGAGGTTAGTGGCCCGGCGGCATCGGCCGGGCCCAACCCTCTCCCCCTTGCAGGAGAGGGTGGCGCGCTTGCGCGCCGGGTGAGGGGGCGTCGCCGCCTGAAACGCCGGCCGATTGCCGTTTCCAGCCGGCGTCGACTACCATACTCATGGTTGTGCGAAGACGTCGGAGATCCCATTGCCGCACGAGATCGTGCCGCCTCGCAATCGCCGTTTCGCCAAGGCCATGCGGCAAGACATGACCAGGGCCGAACTGCGGCTTTGGCAGCGCCTGCGGAAGCCGGGGCTGGAGGGGCTTCGCTTCCGCCGCCAGACGCCGATCGGCCCCTACATCGTCGATTTCTTCTGTCCCGAACGGACGCTGATTGTTGAAGTCGATGGCGATCAGCACGGCTTCGAGCGGGGCGAGGTCCGCGATCTGCGACGCGATGTCTGGCTGAGCGAGCGCGGGTATCGCGTGCTGCGTTTCTGGAATCTGGACGTCATGACCAATCTCGACGGCGTCTGCGACACCATCCTTGCTGCCGCTGCCGAGCGCCATGACCAGCCGGAGTAGTCGCATGGAACACGCCCTCAACCTCCCCCTTGAGGGGAGAGCCTGCCCCGGACCTGATCCGGGGTCGAACGCGCGTCGGCGCCGGGTGAGGGGGCGTCGCCGCCCGAAACGCATGGAACACAGCCCCAACCTCCCCCTTGAGGGGAGGTCGAACGCGCGTCAGCGCGTTCGGGAGGGGGTTGGTTCACGCGACGACGACGATGGCGGCCAAGGAATCCAACTTCCACTCCTACAAGACACCCCCTCCCGAAATGCCTCCGGCACTTCGACCTCCCCTCATGGGGGAGGTTAGTGGCCCGGCGGCACCGGCCGGGCCCTAACCCTCTCCGCTCGCGGGAGAGAGCCTGCCGCGGGCCTGATCCGGGGGTGGCGCGCTTGCGCGCCGGGTGAGGGGCATCGCCGCCCGAAACGCACGGAACACGCCCCCAACCTCCCCCTTGAGGGGAGAGCTTGCCCCGGACCTGATCCGGGGTCGAACGCGCGTCAGCGCGTTCGGGAGGGGGTTCTGTTGCGCTTGTCGGAGCCTCACGCTTCGGGCGGATTGCTCGTCAAGGGGCGCGCGGCTTCGACATCGGCCCAAACACCCCCTCCCGAAATGCCTCCGGCACTTCGACCTCCCCTCAAGGGGGAGGTTGGGCCTAGCTGCCTCAAGGATGCACCCATTTGTCCCGTCTCCCCTGGCCTGCTACAACGCCGCCGCATTTCCCCGCACGCCGGAAGGGCGCCATGCGCAAGGCCAAGGTCGCTCGCAAGACCAACGAAACCGACATCGTCGTCGCCGTCGCCCTCGACGGGACCGGCAAGGCCGAGATTGCGACCGGCATCGGCTTCCTCGACCACATGCTCGAGCAGCTCGCCCGCCACAGCCTGATCGACATCAGCATCAAGGCGAAGGGCGACCTCCATATCGACCAGCACCACACCACCGAGGATGTCGGCATCGCCCTCGGCCAGGCGCTCCGCGAGGCGCTGGGCGAGCGCGCCGGCATCGCCCGCTATGGCGACGTGCTGCTGCCGATGGACGAGGCGTTGACCCGCTGTGCGCTCGACGTCTCGGGCCGGCCATACCTCGTCTTCAAGGTGGCGTTCAGCCGGCCGAAGGTCGGGGAGTTCGACACCGAGCTGTTCCGGGAGTTCTTCCAGGCCTTCGCCCAGAATGGCGGCCTCACGCTCCATATCGAGAATCTCTACGGCGACAACAACCACCATATCGCCGAGACCTGCTTCAAGGCCCTCGCCCGGGCGCTCCGCGTCGCCGTCGCGCTCGACCCGCGCCAGGGCAATCGCGTGCCCTCGACCAAGGGCAGCCTCACGGGTTAGCGGCGATGGCGGTACGGATCATCGACGGCGGGTCGCGCCGGCTTCCGCCTCCGCCCCTCCCCCTGCAAGGGGGAGGCCGGGAGGGGGTCTTCGGGGACGACCCCCGACGGAGTCGGCCCGGCGATCCTGCCGCGTCCATCAGACCGTTGAGGCATAGCTGACGATGGCGCTCTATACCGTCCATGCCCCCCGCTCCGCCGAGGGGGCGGCGACCGACCCGGCCGATCTCGTCTTCGTCAAGGACGGGTTCTGCTGGCCGGCGCTGTTCATCCCGCTGGTCTGGCTGGTCTGGCGTCGGCTGTGGCTGGTGCTGCTGCTCTACGTCGTCGGCCTGGTCGGCCTGAGCATCCTGTCCGGTCTCGCCGGCGACACCGCCTCGACTGCGGTCACTCTCCTCTTCGCGGTCTGGTTCGCGCTTGAGGCCAACGGCCTCCGCCGCTGGACGCTGGAGCGCACCGGCCGCGGGATGGTCGGCGTCGTCGAGGGCCGCACCGCCGAAACGGCTGAATGCCGCTGGTTCGCCGCGGCCGAGGCGTCTGTGCCGGTCGTCCGCTCTGCTCCGGCCCCGTCCGCACCCCGTCCACCGGCTGCTGCAGACGCGGCGGCGGCAAAGATGTCCCCGCCGTCGCCTCCGCCTGCCCCGAAGGTCCCACCGCCGCCCCGTCCGGCTGAGCCGGGGATCGTCGGCTTGTTCCCCGCGCCGGGGGCGCGGCCATGACCGTCGCCCTGATCGACTACGGCGCCGGCAATCTCCGCTCCGCCGAGAAGGCCTTCGAGCGCATGATCGCCGCTGCCGGTTCGCGCGAATCCGTTGTCATCACCGCCGAGCCGGAAGAGGTCGCGCGGGCCGATCGCATCGTCCTTCCAGGCGACGGCGCCTTCGCCGATTGCCGGCGGAGCCTCGATGCCGTGCCCGGCATGGTCGAGGCCATCGCCGAGGTCATCGACCGTCGCGGCCGTCCCTTCCTCGGGATCTGTGTCGGCATGCAGCTGCTCGCGACCCGCGGCGTCGAGCATGGCGTCACCGCCGGTCTCGGTCGTATTCCCGGCGAGGTCCGCGCCGTCGCCCCTGCCGATCCGGCGCTGAAAGTCCCGCACATGGGCTGGAACACCATCGGCGCTCGTGCCGCCCACCCGTTGCTCGACGGCGTGCCGACTGGTCCTGATGGCCTCCACGCCTACTTCCTTCACGGGTTTCATCTCGTCGCGGAGCAGGAGAGCGACGTCGTCGCGGTCGCCGATTACGGCGGGTCGGTCACCGCTATTGTCGCCCGCGGCAATGTCGCCGGCACCCAGTTCCACCCCGAGAAGAGCCAGCGGCTCGGCCTCGCCATGATCGCCAATTTCCTGAACTGGGCGCCCTGAGATGTCCCCCGACAGCTGGGAAAGCTTCTTCCTCGGTCAGCTCGGCGCCACCGCCGCGCTCGGAGGCCTCCTGTTCGTCGCCATCTCCATCAATGTCGCCAAGATCGTCGAGGTCGCCGGCCTCGCCGACCGGGCGGTGTTGTCGCTCCTCATCCTCCTCGCCGTCCTCGTCGTCGCCGCGCTGATGCTGATGCCGGATCAGTCCCCGCTCGCCATGGGCCTTGAGGTCGTGATCGTCATGCTCCTCGTCATCGTCGGCGGAACCGTCCTCGGCCTCCGCGGCGTCCGCAACACCGAGGCCGTCCATCGCGGCAATGCCGTTGTCGGGCTGGCAGGCTTCGAGCTCGCGTGTCTCATCTGCCTCGTGGGCGGCGTGTTCCTCGTCGCGGGCAGCGTGGCGGGCCTGTACTGGCTCGCGGTCGGCATGTGCGTCGGCGTGGTAAAGGCCGTGAGCGACGCGTGGGTTTTCCTCGTCGAGATCAACCGCTAAGAGCGCGGCATGATACTTTTCCCCGCCATCGACCTGAAGGACGGTCACTGCGTCCGCCTCGAGCAGGGCGAGATGGATCGTGCCACCGTGTTCGGGGCCGATCCCGCCGCCCAGGCCGCCGCCTTTGCCGCGGCCGGCTTCGAGTGGCTGCATGTGGTTGATCTCAATGGCGCTTTCGCCGGCCGTTCCGAGAATGGCGGAGCGGTCGAAGCGATCCTTGCCGCCGTCGACATCCCCGTCCAGCTCGGCGGCGGCATCCGCGACCATGCCGGCATCGACGCCTGGCTCGAAAAGGGAATCCGCCGGGTTATCCTCGGCACCGTCGCGGTCCGCGACCCCGGGCTCGTCCGCGACGCCGCCCGCCGCCACCCCGGCCGCGTCGCCGTCGGCATCGATGCCCGTGGCGGCCGGGTCGCCGTCAGCGGCTGGGCCGAGGCGACAGATATCCCCGCCGTCGACCTTGCCCGCCGGTTCGAGGATGCCGGCGTCGCCGCCATCGTCTACACCGACATCGACCGTGATGGCGTCTTGATGGGCCTCAACCTCGAGGCGACGCTTCGGCTGGCCGAGGCCGTATCCATCCCCGTCATCGCCTCCGGCGGTCTCGCCGGCATCGCCGATATCGAACGGCTCGTCTCGCCGTCATACCGTCGTCTTGCCGGCACCATCGCCGGTCGCGCACTTTATGACGGTCGGCTCGATCCGGCCGCCGCGCTCGCGCTGATCGCCCGGGCGCGGGAGGCGGCGTGATGCTGAAGATCCGGGTTATCCCCTGTCTCGACGTCAAGGATGGCCGCGTCGTCAAGGGCGTCCGCTTCGTCGATCTCACCGACGCCGGCGACCCGGTCGAGTCAGCGCGGGCTTATGACGAGGCGGGCGCCGACGAGCTCTGCTTCCTCGATATCACCGCCAGCCACGAGGACCGGAGCACCATCCTCGACGTTGTCGCCCGCACCGCCGAGGTCTGCTTCATGCCCGTCACCGTTGGTGGCGGCGTCCGCACGGTCGAGGATGTCCGTGCCCTCATGCTCGCCGGCGCCGACAAGGTCTCGATCAACACCGCCGCCGTTCGCGACCGCCGTATCGTCGCTGAGGCTTCGGAGAAGTTCGGCGCGCAGGCGATCGTCGTTGCCATCGACGCCAAGCGCGTCAGCCGCGAGGGCGACCCCGGTCGCTGGGAGATCTTCACTCATGGCGGTCGCACCCCGACCGGGATCGATGCGGTCGAATATGCGGTCGAGGTGGCGCGGCTCGGTGCCGGCGAGATCCTCCTCACCTCGATGGATCGCGATGGCACCGGCGACGGTTTCGACCTCAGTCTCACCCGCGCGATTTCAGATGCCGTCCCCGTCCCGGTGGTTGCCTCGGGCGGTGTCGGTCGACTCGATCACCTCGTCGACGGCGTCAACCAGGGCGGCGCTTCAGCGGTCCTCGCCGCCTCGATCTTCCATTTCGGCACATTTTCGATCCGCCAGGCGAAGGAGCACATGGCGGCGTTCGGCATCCCGGTGCGGCTCGATGGCTGAGGAGCGTCCCTTCGGCCTTGCCGATCTTGCCGCCATCATCGCCAATCGGGCACGGTCCGGCGATCCGGCCTCGTACACCGTCAAACTGCTCGGTGAGGGCGTCAGCCGCTGCGCCCGGAAGTTCGGCGAGGAGGCCGTGGAAGCGGCGCTCGCCGCGGTCACGGAAGACGACAAGGCGCTGACCGGCGAGGCCGCCGACGTGCTTTATCACCTCCTCGTCCTGCTCGAGGCTCGCGGCGTGCCGCTGGGCGACGTGATGGCGGAGCTGCAGCGCCGGACGGTGCAGGGCGGCCTTGCGGAAAAGGCCTCGCGAGGTGAGAAGGGGGCGGAGTGATGGACCAGGCGAGCCCGACCGACCTCTCGCCCTACCGGGTCTTCACCCGCGACGAATGGGCGGCGCTCCGCGCCGACACCCCGCTCACCCTTACGGCGGAGGATCTCGATCGGCTCAAGAGCCTCAACGATCCCATCTCCCTCGACGAGGTCGTGCACATCTATCTGCCGCTCACCCGCCTCCTCAGCCTCTACGTCGCAGCGACGCAGAACCTTTATGATGCGACGCGCACCTTCCTCGGCACCCGCGACGGCGCGACGCCGTTCATTATCGGGCTTGCGGGCTCGGTCGCGGTCGGCAAGTCGACCACGGCGCGGCTCCTCCGCGCACTGCTCCAGCGTTGGCCGAATACTCCGAAGGTCGAGCTGATCACGACCGACGGGTTCCTGCTTCCCAACGACGTCCTCCGGCAGGAGGGCCTGATGGAGCGGAAGGGGTTTCCCGAAAGCTACGACCTACCGGCGCTGCTTGCCTTCCTGGCGGACATCAAGGGAGGGAAGCAGGAGGTCACGGCACCGGTCTATTCCCACCTTTCCTATGACATCGTTCCGGGCGAGCGTGTCCGCATCGAGCGGCCGGACATCCTCATTGTCGAAGGGCTCAATGTGCTCCAGACCTCCCGGTTACCGCGCGATGGTCGCGGGGTTCCCTTCGTATCGGACTTCTTCGATTTCTCGATCTACATCGACGCGGACGAAGAGGTGATCCGACGTTGGTATCTCGCCCGCTTCCTGCGCCTGCGCGAGACCGCGTTCCGCGATCCCCAGTCCTATTTTCATCGCTATGCGTCGATCACGACCGCGGAGGCACTGGCTTATGCGGAGGGCCTCTGGTCGCGCATCAATCTGGTCAACCTCAGGGAGAACATCCTTCCCACTCGGCCGCGTGCGCAGCTCATCCTGCGAAAAGCCGAAGACCATCGCATCGAGAAGGTGGCGCTGCGCCGGGTTTAGGCCGGGGTCTTCGGTACCCGTGACCGGTCAACCTTGATTTTTGTGTCCCAAGACCTGATATCGGGCGCGAATTCCTTTTTGTTTTGAATGTCGAGAGGACCGATGGCCGAGGACAACCGTACGGCTCCGGAAGCCGGGGACGCCACTGTCGAGAAGGCTGCCCAGGAACAGGTTGGTACCGCTGCCATTGAGGCGGACGTCGCCGATCTTAAGGACAAACTGACGCGTTCGCTGGCGGAAATGGAGAACTTGCGAAAGCGCACGGCTCGTGAGGTCGCGGATTCGCGCCAGTATGCGGTCACTTCGTTCGCCCGCGACATGCTGACCGTTGCCGACAACCTCAAGCGCGCGATCGCAGCAGTCCCGGCAGAACTGCGCAACGGCGACAACAAGGCCGTCGCCGCCTTCATCGAAGGTGTCGAGGTCACCGAGCGCGGGCTCGAGCAGACCCTTTCCAAGTTCGGCGTGAAGGCAGTCGAGGCCAAGGGCGAGAAATTCAATCCCGAACTGCATCAGGCGATTTACGAGGTCGAGACGTCGGACGTACCGCCGGGCTCGGTGGCTGACGTCATGCAGGTTGGCTACACGATCGGCGAGCGGGTGCTTCGGCCCGCAATGGTCAGCGTTGCCAAGGCCGCGGCACCCGCCCCGTCGCAGAGCGGGGAACCGGCGGTAGCGGCGGCTCCCAAGGGAGATTAAGCAGGCGCCGGATCGCCCGGCTACTCCGCGGCTTCTCGACCGTTGTCTTCGCGCGGTTCGTCGTTCCGCTCGTTCGGTTCGTCTAGGGTCTTGAGCTCCGAAAGCCGGGGCATCGAGACGATGTTGTAGCCGGAATCGACGAAGTGAATCTCGCCGGTCACGGCCGAGGCCAGATCCGACAGCAGGTAGAGCGCCGTGTTGCCGATCTCGTCGAGGGTCACGGTTCGACGCAGCGGCGAGTTCTTCTTCTGGTAGTTGAACATTATCCGGGCGTCGGCGACGCCCGAGCCGGCAAGGGTACGGACCGGTCCGGCAGAAATCGCGTTCACCCGCACGTTCTGCTCGCCGAAATCGTAAGCGAGATAGCGCACACTCGCCTCGAGCGCAGCCTTGGCCACTCCCATCACATTGTAGTTGGGCATCACGCGCATCGAGCCGCCATAGGTCAACGTCACCATGGCGCCGCCGTTCGTCATCAGCCCGGCCGCCCGCTTCGCCACTTCGGTGAACGAGAAGCATGAGATCAGCATGGTCTTGCTGAAGTTGGCGCGCGTAGTGTCGGCGTAGCGGCCCTTCAATTCCGACTTGTCGGAGAAGGCGATGGCGTGGACCAGAAAGTCGAGGCTGCCCCAGCGCTCGCCGATCGCCGCAAAGACCGAGCTGAGCGACGCCGGATCGGAATCGTCCGGATCGAGCCCAACGTCGCAGGGCAGGACGAAATCGGAGTTGAGCGAGGCCGCGAGCGGACGGACACGCTTGTCCATCGACGGGGGCTGATAGGTAAAGGCGAGTTCGGCGCCGGCGGCGGCAACCCGGCGCGCAATGCCCCACGCGATGGAGTGGTCGTTGGCGACGCCCATCACCAGGCCCCGCTTGCCCTGCATCAGGCCGGTTGTCATCTCGTTATCGAGCCCCCCGGTGGCGTTGTCGTTTCCCTGACGATGTCTTTGGTCAGCTCACATAGCGCTGCAATACGAGCGAGGCGTTTGTGCCGCCGAACCCGAAGGAATTGGAGAGCACCCGGTTGACCTCGACATTGTCGATCCGCTCTCGGACGATCGGCATGTCGGCAAATGCCGGATCCAGCTCATCGATGTGGGCCGAGGCGGGTATGAATCCGTTGTTCATCATCAGCAGGCAGTAGATCGCCTCCTGCACGCCGGTGGCGCCAAGCGAGTGGCCGGTGAGGGACTTGGTCGCGGAAATCGGCGGACACTTGTCCGCCCCGCCGAAGACCGCGCGGATGGCGTCGATCTCCGGCCCGTCGCCGGCGGGCGTCGAGGTCGCATGCGGGTTGATGTAGTCGACCGCCCCGCCCGAGGTGGAAAGGGCCATCTTCATGCAGCGCACGGCGCCTTCGCCTGACGGCACCACCATGTCCTCGCCGTCCGAGGTCGCCCCGTAGCCGACGATCTCGCCGTAGATGCGGGCGCCGCGGGCTTTCGCGTGCTCCAGTTCCTCAAGGACGAGGACGCCGGCGCCGCCGGCGATGACGAAGCCGTCGCGGTTCCGGTCGTAGGCGCGCGAGGCGATCGCCGGCCGATCGTTGAAGTGGCTCGACATCGCGCCCATGCCGTCGAACAGCACCGACAGGGTCCAGTCGAGTTCCTCGCAGCCGCCCGCAAACATCACATCCTGCTTGCCGAGTTGGATCATCTCGTAGGAATTGCCGATGCAGTGGCTGGAGGTCGAGCACGCCGACGATATCGAATACGAAACGCCCTTGATCTTGAACCACGTCGAGAGCGTCGCCGACGCCGTCGACGACATCGCCTTGGGCACTGCGAATGGGCCGACGCGCTTCGGACCCTTTTCCCGAGTGATGTCTGCCGCCGCGACGATCGTCCGGGTCGAGGGACCGCCCGAGCCCATCACGATGCCGGTTCGCTCGCTCGAGATCTCGGACGGTTCCAGGCCGGAATCGAGGATGGCCTGGTCCATGGCGATATGGTTCCAGGCGGTGCCGCCGCCATGGAAGCGCATCGCCCGCCGGTCGACCATTGCCGCGGCGTCAATGTCGGGAGCGCCGTGGACTTGGGAGCGAAAGCCCAGTTCGGCATACGTGTCCGCCCGAACGATTCCGGAGCGGCCCTCGCGCAGGGCGGAGAGAACCTCCTGCGTGTTGTTGCCGATCGAGGACACGATTCCCATGCCCGTTACAACGACCCGCTTCATCTCGGCCTCATCGTGTTTTCGTTGCCACCGTTCGGCGTTTGGCCGGCCCGTCGGCCGACGCGCCGGTCAGCCGGTGACGGGCTGGGTCTCGCCCTTGAACAAGCCGACCTTGAGGTCGGACGCACGGTAGATGGTCTCGCCGTCGGCCTTTAGCCAGCCATCGCCGACGCCGAGCACGAGCTTGGACCTGAGAACCCGCTTCAGGTCGACCCCGTACTGAACGATTCTGGCGGTTGGCAGCACCATGCCGGAGAACTTGACCTCGCCGACGGACAATGCCCGCCCCTTGCCGGGAAGGCCCAGCCAGCCAAGGAAGAAGCCGAGCATTTGCCAGAGCGCGTCGAGCCCGAGGCAACCCGGCATCACCGGGTCGCCCTTGAAATGACAGAGGAAGAACCAGAGGTCCGCCTTGACGTCGAGCTCCGCCCGGATCTGGCCCTTGCCGTGCTCGCCGCCGTCTTCGGCGATCTCGGTGATGCGATCGAACATCAGCATCGGCGGCAGCGGCAGTTGGGCATTGCCTCTGCCGAACAACTCACCGCGTGCGCAGGCGAGCAGGTCCTCATAGTCGAAACTCGAAGACCGGTCGTTCATGCTCACCACGCCATCTTTTGGAAAAATTGCGGCTTCTGTCACGACACACCACGTAGCTATGCCGACGGTCCCCATGACCGGCCGGACGAGCAATCGTCCCTACCTAACACCTAACACGGCCTGCCGCTACATTATCGGGATGAGGGCTGGCGCCCGCAACACCCAACCTCTCATCGATCGAGGGCGGCGAATTATCGCGGTGGGCGGGCGATTCATTGCCTATCCTTGCATCTGCAGGTGCAATATTATCGGTTCGTTGCGTGGCTTGTGCCGCGATCCTATAGTGATGCCGTTTTGCAACCCGCGGCCTTGAACCGCGCGGCCAGATGGAAGCGACGATGAACGCGACTGTTACGACCCTTCGCTCCGGGGAACAATCCCGGCTCGAGATTCGAACCATGCTGCGTGGCTCCGGCCTGCGGCCGACCCGCCAGCGCATGGCGCTCGCCGGCTTGCTCTATGCCAGAGGCAATCGGCACGTTTCGGCCGAGGGCCTGCACGAGGAGGCGATGACTGCCCGGGTCCCCGTCTCGCTTGCGACCGTGTACAACACCCTTCACCAGTTCACCGAAGCTGGCCTTCTGCGGGAAGTCGCGGTCGATGGGTCGAAGACCTACTTCGACACCAACACGTCAGACCATCATCACTTCTTTGTCGAAGACGACAATCAGGTGATCGACATTCCGGAGGATGGCATGGGTGTCGGCAATGTTCCGGAGCCGCCGCCGGGCTACGAGATCAGCCGCATCGACGTGGTCGTGCGCCTCCGCCGCGTTCGCTGAGAGGGGTTCAGCGGCCCACCATCGGCAGGCAGCGGGCGTATCGTTGTCGGCACACCCTCGTCTTCACGGCGGTCGGCGTCAGTTGATGTCCTCGTCTGGATAGACACCCCAGAGCTGGTCCCGGGCGATCCAGCCCGAATAGCCCTTGCCGGAGATTTCGCACCATCCGCCCCTGCAGCGCTCGATGTCGCCGACCACGCCGGGTTCGAGATAGGCCGTAATGCGCGCGTCCGCGATGTCGGATGCGCGGATCGGGCGGGGCTCGCCGCCCTGCCAGGGCGCGACGACCGCGGTGCGCTTCCCGGAAAGAAGGCTCTGGAAGACCCAGCCGACTTGGCCATCCGAGTCGCGGATGCGCCGCCAATTGTCGAACTCCTGAATCACTTCGATCGGCAGGCCGGGTTTCACGAAGACCCATGAAACCCCGTAGTCTTCGCCAGGGCCAACGCGGACGTTGACCTTGGATGACTTGAGGCTGACGAAGCGCGGCACCGGTAGTCCGCTGCCGGTCGTGCGCGCGCTCGGATCGTTGGCGGGCGCTGCGGTGATGGCTGATGGATGCACGAACAGGATGGTCCCGAGCCCGACGACGGCAACAATCCCCGCCACTGCTTTGACGCCCCGATAGAGACCGGAAAGTGCCCCTCTCGCCATGTCGATACCCCACGCAACGCATAATGAACCGTGAGCGCATCGTGACTCGACGTAGTTAAGGAGGTCTCAACGCGACTGTGGGGTCAGCTCACTCGCCGGTGCCGTTGAGCGGGTTGCCGGGGTCCCACCCGTAACGGATGGTCTCGAAGCGCATGTCCCGGGCGTCGAAGAGCAGGAGCCGTCCCACCAGTCCGGTGCCGACCCCGACGATCTCCTTGATAGCCTCGAGCGCCTGCAGCGATCCGACCACCCCGACCAGCGCCCCGAGGACGCCGGCCTCCGCACAGGTAGGGAGGAGGCCGTCGGGAGGCGCTTCCGGGAACAGGCAGCGATAGGTCGGATTTGGCGTGCCGCTGTCGTCGGCGAGATACGGTTTCAGCGTCGTGAGCGAGCCGTCGAACTGGCCGACGGCGGCCGTGATGAGCGGCCGTCGGGCGTGGAAACAGGCATCCGACACGGCATACCGGGTGGCGAAATTGTCAGTGCCGTCGACGATGACGTCGTATCCGGCGATGAGTTCGGCGGCGTTATCGGCGGTGAGACGGACAGAGTGGACCTCTACCGCGACATGGGGGTTGATCCGCGCCACCGCCGCCCGCGCGCTCTCCGCCTTGCCGATGCCGATTGCGTCGGTCGCATGGATGACCTGGCGCTGCAGGTTCGACAGCGACACGGTGTCTTGGTCGACGATGCCAAGGGTGCCGACGCCCGCTGCGGCAAGGTACTGTATGACGGGTGTGCCGAGGCCGCCCGCGCCGATCACCAGCACCCGGGCCGCTTTCAGCTTCTGCTGGCCGGGGCCGCCGACATCGGCAAGCACGATGTGCCGCGCGTAGCGTTCGATCTCGTCGCGGGAAAGCTCCATCGCCGGAACCTAGTGGGCGATCGCCGGTTTTGCGAGCCTCCCGTGCACCTGCTTGACTGCGAATATTTTCCCTATCACTCCTGCTCCACGAGGGTCGCCATTCGGAGGCGAAACTGATGGCGGTGTGGGAGGCGGCGTCCCCTGCTGGCGGCTTCGCAGGCGGCCATCGGGGCGCTCCGCCCGGGACCGTGGGGCACTACGACCCTGCCGCCCGAAGGCTTAAGGCGGGGCGACCCGCCGAAGACGCCCGGTCGGAGACGGATTCAAATCGCCGCGGCGGGTGCTTCCTTTGCGCCTGACATCGCATTGTTCCTTTGCCGGGTAGGTCAATCCCGGCCGGCGCTTCGGAAGCGCCCGCCACCCCTCGGCAATGAGGGGGCTGCTGAGACGAACCACAACCCCGACGCCTTTCGGCGTGCGGGCTCGCTCCTGTGGGCCCGGAGCCCCGAGCGGATGACGAAACTGTGCGCGGGAAAGGCGCGGCGGTGGTCTTGCCGCCTCCGGGGTGTCTTGCGATCATTGGCCGGCAGTGGTTCGACGCGGGTGGGGGACGGCACGTCATGCGGAAACTTCTGGCGATCGTGGTGATCCTCGGCTTGGTCGGTCTGGTCGCCGTCTGGTTCCTGTCGGCGCCCCGCACCTTCGCCGCCGCTGACCTGCCCGACCACGCGCCCGATCTCGCCAACGGCGAGTACCTGTTCTGGGCCGGGGGATGCGCCTCGTGCCATGCCGCCCCGGGCGCCTCCGGCGACGACCGTCTCAAGCTCGCCGGCGGCCTCGTGCTCAAGTCGGACTTCGGCGATTTCCATGTGCCCAACATCTCGCCCGACCCGGCGACGGGGATCGGCGGATGGACGACGCTCGATTTCGTCAACGCCATGAAGTTGGGCGTCGGCCGCGACGGCGAGCATCTCTATCCAGCCTTCCCCTACACCTCGTATCAGCGGATGACCTTCGAGGACATCATCGATCTCAAGGGCTATCTCGACACGCTGCCGGCGGTGTCGAATGCCGTCGAGGAGACTGCGCTTGCCTTTCCCTTCAACATCCGGCGCGGCCTCGGGCTATGGAAGCTGCTCTATGTCGACGGCAAGGCGTTCGTTCCGGATGCGGCGGCGGATGCGGCGGTGAACCGGGGCGCCTACCTCACGGAGGGGCCGGGCCACTGCACGCAGTGCCATTCGCCGCGCAACTTCTTTGGCGGTATTGTCGCCGAGCGCGCCTATAGCGGCGCCCCGCTCGCCGGCGGCAACGGCAGTGCGCCGAACATCACGCCCGACAAGGATAGTGGCATCGGATCCTGGTCGGTCAGCGACATCGTCGGGATGATGAAAACCGGGTTCCTGCCCGATTTCGACGTCGTCGGCGGCGACATGGCCGAGGTGCAGAAAAACCTCGCGCGCCTGACCGCTGAGGATCAGGAAGCCATGGCCGCGTTCCTGAGGACCTTGCCGCCGATCTCGTCGCAGTACACCGCCACCAAGGCCGGCGGCGATATGATGTAGTCAGCCCCCGAACAGGCGCTTGAACAGGCCCTTCCGCTCCCGGGGCGGTTGGCCGAAGCGGATTGCACCGGTGGTTGCCGATGGCGCGGCGGCAACGGGCAGGGGCGCTGGCGCCGATCGGATGACGTCGCCATCCTCCCCGACAATGGCGATCTGGTCGGCGATCGGGTCCTGGGCTCCGCCCGCAGCGCTGGAATCCGCGAACTGGTAGGACCCGGGGAGCGCCGCCACCGGGATGCCCTCCAGCGCGCCGGTCATGAAGCGATGCCACGCGGCCGCGGCGATATTGCTGCCGGTGGCCTTCTTGGTCGGCCGGTTATCGTCGTTGCCGAACCAGACGCCGGTCACCAGCGTCGCCGTGTAGCCGATGAACCAGGCGTCGCGGAAATCCTGGGAGGTCCCGGTCTTGCCGGCTGCCGGCCATCCCGGAATGGCTGCGGACTTGCCGGTGCCGGTCGCCATCACTTCGCCGAGCATGGCGTTCATCATCGCCACATAGGCCGGATGGATCACCGGACCGGGACCCGAGCCCGTTCGCTCGTAGATCACGCGGCCGTCTTCGGTGCGGATGCGCTCGACGACATGGGGGATCACGCCATTGCCGTTGTTGGCGAGGGTGGCGTAGGCCCCGGTCATTTCGAGCAGCGAGACTTCCGACGTCCCGAGCGCGATCGAGGGGGTTGCCTGAAGCTCCGAGCGGATGCCGAGGCGCCGAGCCGTGGCTGCGACGGTCGAAGGGCCGACCTCAGCGGCGAGTTGCGCCGCGATGGTATTGAGCGACAGCGCAAGGGCGGACCGCAGCGTCACCGGACCGAGGTACTTGCGGGTGTAGTTCTCTGGACTCCAGCCGCGGATCGTCACCGGCTGGTCGATCCTCACCGATTCCGGGGAGTTGCCGGCCTCGAGCGCCGCGAGGAATACGAACGGCTTGAAGGAGGATCCCGGTTGTCGCTTGGCGTCGACCGCGCGGTTGAAGGGGCTTGTGGCATAGTCGCGCCCGCCAACCAGCGCCCGCACCGCCCCGTCCGGGCTCATCGCGACGATGGCGCCCTGGCGGACGCCGCGCCCGGGGCCCTCTGCCTCGAGCGTAGCGGTCAGGGCCCGGGCGGCGAGTGCCTGGGCATGGAGATCGATGGTGGTCTCAACAACGATATCCTCATCGAGCGAACCGACATAGGACGGAAGCTGGTCCATCACCCAGTCGGCGACGTAGCGGCCGCTGCCCCCGGCCACGTCGTGGACGGGTTTGACGTCCTCGGAGAGGGCGAAGCTTGCCGTTCGATCGTCGATGTAGCCCTGCTCGCGCATGGCGGCGATCACGAGCTGCGCGCGCGCCTGCGAGGCCGCCGGTGCGAGGATGGGAGAATAGTGGCCCGGCGCCTTGAGCAGGCCGGCGAGGGTCGCGGCCTCGGCCAGGGTCACGTCTCTGGCGGATTTCCCGAAATAGCGGTGCGCGGCGGCGTCGACGCCGTAGGCTCCGGCGCCCAGATAGACCCGGTTGAGATAGAGTTCGAGGATCTCGCGCTTGCTGAGCTTGAGTTCGAGCCAGACGGCGAGGATCACCTCCTGGACCTTGCGCTCGAACGTCCGCTCCGGCTTCAGGAAAAGGTTCTTGGCGAGCTGCTGGGTGAGCGTGGAGCCCCCCTGGACGACGCCGCCGGACGTTGCGTTGATGACGGCGGCGCGGGCGAGGCCGATCGGATCGATGCCGAGATGGTAGTGGAAGCGCCGGTCCTCGATGGCAATGACCGCTTCGGGCAGGTAGGACGGCATCTCGTCCAGCGTCAGGGTCCTGCCGGCGACGTCGCCGCGGTTGGTGATCAGCGTCCCGTCATCCGCGACGATGCGCACGCTCGCCGGCCGCGCCGGAAGCGTCCACTCCGATGTGGGCGGCAGCTTGGACCAGTAGAAGGCGACAACGGCCGTGACCCCGACCACCGCGATGATCGAGGCGACCACCGACCAGTAGGCGATGCCGCGGATGAACCGGCCCGTCCGCGCCACCAGCCCGAGGCGGGGCGTCCGGCGCGTTCTGGCCGGCGGTCGCGCCGCCGGCTTCTGCCTAGACCCGGCCGGCGTCGGTGGTCGCTTCGGCGGCGCGACGGGCGTCTTTGCCGCGGGTTTCGATGGTGACTTCGGGGCTGCGGTCTGAGCGCCCTTTGTCGAGGTCTTCTTCGGTGCCGAGCCGGAGAACGCATAGCGGGTCAGGCTCGCGCCCGACGGCGGCGCGGCCCGCTGGCTCGTCCGGCGTTTCTGCGCCATGTCCCTGCCGCTTCTCCTGTCGAAGGCCGTCTTCGGCCGTCGTACGGGAGACGCTAGGGTCGCGCGTTTAAGGGTTGGTTACCGTATTGGCGCCGCGGCCCTCGCGGGGGGTCGCGGGCGGCTATCAGGCCGGCAGCGCGGCGTGCCGCGCGGAACGGCGATGGTTGAGGACGAGAAGCATCGATCCGCAGCCGAGGAGGGCGACGACCGCTGCGACGCGCGATACCTTGTCGGCGAAGGTATCGGGCGGGCCGCCGAGCACGAGGCTGCCGTCGGCAAGGAGCGTGGCCGCCGAGAGTCCGAAAGCCAACGCGTAGAGAAGGTAGAAGCCCGTCAGCAGGCCGAGAGGCATCGGCGCCTCGGCGCGGGCCATGTGGTAGTTGGCCGCCGCGATGAGGCCACAGGCCGCCATCCAGCCCTGCCACAGGATAATGGAGAGCCCGTCATAGCCCGAGAAGATTGCACCCGTCACCGCGGCGGTCACGGCCAGCATCGCCGGGGCCATCACGCCGAGCTGAAGCCGGCCCGTGCGGAACTGGATGGCGGCCAGCGCCTTGACGCCGATGCCGACGACCAGGGAGGAGAAGGCGAGGGCGCCGACCCAGGGCACGAGGTTCATATAGTAGATCGCTGAGGCGAACGGCCCGAGTACGATGATGACGGTGCCTGTCAGCCACGTCCTCAGGAACGGCTCGAGGCGCGACGAAAGCGCCGTCGTGATGAGCAGGATCACGACCGCGGCGCCCGTGAAGACGATCATCAACAGGAGATTGTGAGGCCCGATCGACATCGCTACCCACCGTAGTTTTACCGATAAGACAACCCTATCCGTCGCCGGATGACGCGACAAGTCGCTCCCACGGCCGCACGGCGGATATCCGGTCTGCCGTCGGCATTGAAAGTTGAGGGATTCCCCTCAACGTTTCTGGCTGGCGCGCCGGCCGATAGCCGATAGCCTGCGGTGGATGGACGTTGCGGTTGTCGATCGGACGACGATTGGCCGACCGCCGTTGTCGGTTGACGGCTGCGGAACAGCGGTTCCATAGTCGGAAAAACGGAAACGCCGTTCCGATGCAGTCCGATTGGCGTCCGCGGGAAGGACGCGGGAGGGCTGCCGGTAGACAGGTGGAAGCCGCGCCGGGAATCGCGCCGGGGCGGCTTGGGCTTTTCGGGCTCCGCTCGGTGCGGGGAACCCAATGAGGGAGGGACTACCGAATGCTGAAGCATCTGAAACTGCTCGTCGCCGGTGCGGCGATCGCCGTCGCCCTGCCGGCGATGGCTCAGGCCAAGACCTTCTATTGGATCTCGCATGGCGGCCCGGCCGATCCGGTCTGGACCTACTTCCTCCAGGGCGCGAACCAGTGGGCCGAGGACACCGGCAACACGGTCAACACCTCGTTCCACTCGGGTGACGTGCCGTCGCAGCAAGAGGCCGTGCGCTCCGCCATCGCGGCTAAGGCCGACGCCATCGTCACCACCAGCCCCGATCCGGGCAGCATGGTCGACGTGGTGAATGAGGCGCATGCCGCCGGCATTCCGGTGATCAACATCAACACGCCGGACCCGACCGTCGACTTCGATTCCTACGTCGGCATGGATCTCGTCGTCACCGGTCAGAAGTGGGCGCAGTATCTGGTCGACAAGGGTCTGGTGAAGTCCGGCGACTTCGTCTGGATGCCGGTGGAGGTTCCCGGCGCCACCTATGGCGTACAGGAAGAGCAGGGCATCAAGAGCGTGTTCGAGCCGCTCGGCATCACCTGGGAGGTTACCGACAACACCCTCGACCAGGCCGAGGTAATCACCCGCATGTCCGACTACCTCACCGCCAACCGCGGCAAGGTGAAGGCGATCATCGGGCTCGGCGACCTCGTCACCGGCTCGATCAAGCGCGTCTTCGACCAGGTCGGCGTCCAGCCGGGCGAAATCCCTGTGGTCGGCTGGGGCAACTCGCTCGACACCACTCAGGAAGTCCTCAACGGCTACGTCAATGCCGCGATGTGGCAGGATCCGCAGGCCACCAGCTATGTCGGCCTGTCGCTCGCCGCCATGGCCGCCAGCGGCATTCCTCCGGGATTCGACGTCCTCGTCGGCAATCTCTACGAGAAGGACGGAGCCCAGCTGGTCGACGACATCCTGGCCGGTAAGTAATCCCGGCTGTCGACATTTGCCCGCGGCGCCATGCGCCGCGGGCGCCTTCACCCGCAAACAAGGCGTCCCAGCGACATGGCCATAGCCAACCAGACGGAGAGCCGCAGCCAAAGCGTGGCGGCGGATCAGCGCCCGCTGATCAGGCGCCTCATCGCCAAGCCCGAGTTCGGGCCATTCGTCCTCCTGGTGATCGAGCTCGCCGTCTTCACGGCCATCAATCCGGATTTCCTCTCCCCGCTCAACATCTCCAACACGCTGGTCTTCACGGTCGAACTCGGGCTCATTGCCCTCGCCATGACCCTGTTGATGACAGCGGGCGAGTTCGACCTGTCCGTTGGCGCCGTGTTCGGGTTTTCGCCGATCGTGATGTGGACCCTGTTCAATCAGGGCGTTGTATCGCTGCCTGTCGGTTTTGTCATAGCCATCGTCATCGCGGCGCTGATCGGCATGGTCAACGGGCTCTTCGTGACGCGCCTGAAGATACCGTCCTTCCTCGTCACGCTAGGCATGCTCCTTGTTGTGCGCGGCACGGCGCTCTTCGTCACCGACGGCTTCCCGCAGCGGACGTGGAACGCGGGCGAGCAGTGGATCGCGAACGTCCTGGTCGGGGATTTCTACGTCGGGCCGTTTCGCATCTACATGTCGCTGTTCTGGTTCATCGCGGCGGCATTGATCTTCTGGTACATCCTCAACCAGACCAAGTTCGGCAACTGGATCCAGGCTTCCGGCGGCAATCCCAACGCCGCCCGCGCCCGCGGCGTCAACGTCAACGCCACCAAGCTCGCGCTGTTCATGCTGTGCTCGTCGATGGCAGCGCTCGCCGGCATCATCAGCTCGATCCGCACCTCGGCTGCCAACCCCAACAGCGGTACCGGCTACGAGCTCGAGGTCATCGCCATGGTGGTGATCGGCGGCACGGCGCTGATGGGTGGCCGCGGCACCATCGTCGGCACGGTTCTCGGCGTGTTCATCCTTCGGGTGATGCGCAACGGCATCGTCATGATCGGCGTCCCCGGGCTCGCCTACAACATCTTCATCGGCGCGATCATCCTCGGCATGATGGCCCTCCACTACGGCCTCGAGCGCCGTCACCAGTCCGGAACCTGACCATGACCGATCTTGTCCGCATGGAGCGCATCTCCAAGTTCTATGGTCGGGTCCAGGCGCTGGAGGACGTCAGTTTCTCCGTCCGGCAGAGCGAGATCGTCGGTCTGCTCGGCGACAATGGCGCCGGCAAGTCGACGCTGATCAAGGTGCTGTCGGGGGCGGTGCCGACCACCAGCGGCGACATCTTCATTCGCGGCAAGAAGGTCGATATTCGCAGCACGACCGACGCGATCGCCAACGGCATCGAGACGATCTACCAGGATTCCGCGCTTGTCACTCAGCTGTCGATCGCGCGGAACCTGTTTCTCGGGCGCGAGCCGCTGATCGGCCCGAAAGTCTTCAATCGCATGGACCACGCGACCATGAACAAGGTGGCGTCCGACCTTCTGCGTCGTGTCGGCATCACCAAGAACATTCCGCCGACTACGCCGATCGCGGCGCTGTCGGGTGGCGAGCGCCAGGCCGTGGCGATTGCCCGCGCCATGCATTTCGACAGCGACCTCATCATCCTTGACGAGCCGACAAACAATCTCGGCGTCGCCGAGACGCGAGGCGTGCTCAATTTCGTTCGCGGCGCCCGCGACTCGGGACACTCGTGCATCTTCATCGCCCACAACATCCACCACGTGTTCCAGGTGGTGGACCGCATCGTCGTGCTGCGGCGGGGGAAGGTGGTCGCCGACGATATCGACCCGAAGAAGAGCTCCATCGACGAGGTCGAACTGATCATCACCGGCATGACCGACGAGGAACTCGCCGGTGCGCCGGTGCATTGACATCGGCAGAGGTCGGGTTGTGCCATACGCTCTCGGCGGTGAATGCCGTCAGGGCGATGCAGCTTCCGCAAGTGAGGCCGCAGCAACCGACTGTGCGGCGAGGTGCTGCGGCACGTAGTCCCGCGGCGGGGGCTTGATCCGGAACCAGATGACGTAGAGCGCCGGCAGGAACAGGAGCGTCAGCAGGGTCGCCCCGGCGAGCCCGCCGGCAATCGCGTAAGCCATCGGCCCCCAGAAAACGTCGCTCATGATCGGAATCATGCCGAGAATCGCCGCCGATGCGGTGAGAAGGATCGGCCGGAGGCGATGCTCCGTCGCCTCGAGCACTGCATCCCAGGTCGGCAGACCCTGGGCGTGGTTATATTCGATGCGGTCGACCAGGATCACCGAATTGCGGATGATCATGCCGGTCAGCGCGACCACGCCAAGCAGCGCGATGAAGCCGAACGGTGTGCGGGTGAGGAGCAGGGTCGCGACGACGCCGATGAAGCCCAGCGGCGCGACCGAGAGGACCAGGGCAAGGCGCGAAAAGCTCTGCAGCTGGATCATCAGCACGATGAGCACGACGGCCGCCATCAGCGGCATCTGGGCCATCACTGAAGAGGTGCTCTGGCCGCTCTTCTCGACCGTGCCGCCCTCCTCGATGAAGGCGCCGGGCGGCATCTTCGCGCCGATCGCATCGATCTGCGAACGAAGGCGGTTGAACACCGTCGTCGGTTCGAGGCCGGGCGCCGGGTCCGCCTGGACGGTCACGGTCGGCTTCCGGTCGCGCCGCCAGACATAGGCCTCGTCGAGCGCGTAGTCGATCGAGGCGACCTCGATCAGCGGTACGGATTGTCCGTCCGGCAGGTTGAGCTGGAGGTTTCGCAGGGTCTCGAGCGAGAGCCGGTCGGTGTTGGTGGCCCGGGCGACGACGTCGATGAGGTAGATGCTGTCGCGGAGCTGCGTCGCCACGGCCCCGTTGTGGATAGCGTAGAGCTGCTGCGCGATCGACTCCGAGCTCAGGCCAAGCTGTCGGGCACGGTCCTGGTTGACCATGATCCGCACCGCCTTGGTCTTCTCGCTCCAGTCGTAGTTGACGGTCATCGCCTCGCCGGAGTTCCGGAGCACCTCGCCGATCTGCTGGGCGTACGACCGGGCCTCGTCGATCGAATTGCCGGTGACGCGGTATTGGATCGGCCAGCCCACCGGCGGGCCGAGCTCGAGTCGCGACACGCGGCCGGTGAAGCCGTCCATGGCGGCGATGGCGTTGACGAGCTTCTCCTCGACGCGGGCACGCGCTTCGAGATCCTTGTTGACGACCACGATCTGCGCAACGAACAGGTTGTCGCCCTGCACGTCGAGCGGCAGGTAGAAGCGGATGGCGCCGCCTCCGACATAGGCCGAGTAGCCCACTACGTCGGGATCGCCCTTGATCACCGCCTCGACCCGATCGACCTCGGTCTGGGTCGCCAGGATTGACGCATTGGCCGGCAGGATCATGGTGATCATGAGCTCGGTCCGGTCTGACGCGGGGAAGAACTGCCGCTGCAGGAAACCCTGGCCGTACAGCGACAGCACGAACAGTATCAGTGTGACCGCGACCGTGACATAGCGCTGCCGCATGCAGACGGTGAGGACGCTGATGAAGGCCTTCATCAGCCGTCCCTGGCCGCCGTGCTTGGCCGTGATTTTGGCCGGCAGGACGGTGACGCCGATCACCGGCGAGAACAGCACCGCCACGAACCACGACACCGTCAGCGCCACCGCGATTACCGCGAACAGCGAGAACGTGTATTGGCCGACGCTTGACCGCGCCAGTCCGATCGGCAGGAATCCCGACATCGTCACGATCGTTCCGGTCAGCATCGGAAACGCTACGGACGTGTAGGCATAGGAGCCGGCCGCCGGCTTGCTGTCGCCCGCCTCGATCCGGGACACCATCGATTCGACCGTGATCATGGCGTCGTCGACGAGGAGGCCGAGGGCGATCACCAGTGCGCCGAGCGATATCCGCTGGAGGCTGATGTCGACCGAGTAGAGGAACAGGAAGACGATCGCGAGCACCATCGGGATCGACAGTGCCACCACCAGTCCCGCGCGTATGCCGAGGCTGACGAAACTCACCACCAGCACGATGACGATCGCCTCGAACAGGGCGCTGGTGAAGCCCGAGATCGCCTCCTTGACGATCTCGGGCTGGTCCGAGACTTGAACAAGGTCGATGCCGATCGGGTAGTTCTGCTGAAGCTCGGCGGCAACCGCGGCAATCTCCTTGCCGAAGGTGAGGTTGTTGCCGCCGGCGCGCATCGAAATACCGATGCCGATGGCAGGCTTGCCGTCGACCTGGAACATCTTCGTGGGCGGGTCGACCACGCCCCGGGTGATCTGGGCCAGTTGCTGCAGGTTGTAGAACTTGCCCTGGATGTAGAGGTTGATCGCCTTGAGGCTGTCGGTGTCCACGAGGGCGCCGCTGACGTCGATGAGGATGTCCTCGTTCGGCGTCGTGATGATGCCGGCGGGGGTGACGGCGTTCTGCTCGGCGATGGCATTCATCACCTGATCAAGGCGTACACCGATCGCGGCCAGCTGCTCCGGCGAGAAGGTCAGGTAGATCTTTTCTTCCTGGTCGCCGTAAATTTCGACCTTGCCGGTGTCGGGCGCGGAAAGGAACGCCGCCTTTGCGGTCTCGGCGAAATCCCGCGCCTGCCGCCAGGTGAAGCCGTCGAAAGTGATGCCGTAGACGATGCCGAAGACGTCGCCATACTCGTCGTTGAAGAAAGGTCCAACCGTCCCGTCCGGCAGCTGGGTCTCGATGTCGGAGACCTTCTTGCGCACCTCGTACCAGGCGTTGGGAATGGCCGAGGGCGGGGTCGAGTCGAGAAGCTGCACGTAGATCAGTGTCTTGCCTGGCGTCGTGTAGCTCTTGAGAACGTCGAGGTAGGGCGTTTCCTCCAGTTTCTCTTCGATGGTGTTGGTGAGCTCGTTCATGGTGTCGACGAGCGTGGCGCCAGGCCAGGCTGCCGACACCACCATGGTGTTCACGGCGAAGGGAGGGTCCTCCTCGCGGCCGAGATTGACGTAGGCAAATGAGCCGGCGGCAAGGACAAGCAACATGAAGAAGAGAATCAGCGGGCGATGGTCGATCGCCCAGGCCGAGAGATTGTGACCCCTCATTGGGGCGTCACCTTCTCGATCGTGACGACCTGGCCTTCGGCAAGCGAGTTGACGCCGGCAATGACGACGAGATCGCCCTGGGCGATTCCCTTCGAGATCATCACCGCGTCGGTGTCGTAGCGCGCCACGGTGACGGGCGTCAGATGGACCTTGCCGTCGGCCGACACGATCCAGACCTGCGGCTCGTCGCCGGTCTGCACCAGCGCTTTCGGCGGGATGCTGACCACGTCGGAGCCGAGCTGCTCGGCCCGCCCCCGCACCAGCGATCCGAGCCGCATCTCCGCCGGCGGGTTCTCTAGCGCGACCTTGACCGTGTAGGTGCCCGTCGTCGGATCGGCATTCGGGGAGATCTGGCGAACCGATCCGATCACTTTGACGTCAGGATTCTGCTGCAGCCAGATGCTGACCTTGCCGCCGATCTTGGCAAGGTTGGCGATCTGCGCAGGAACCGAGAACACCGCATCAAGGGCGCCATCGTCGGCGATCTCGACGATCATCTGTCCCGCCTGCACCACCTGGCCCGGGTCTGCGCCGGTGCGGGTGACGACGCCGGCAACGGGTGATTTCAGCGTCGTGTAGCGCAGCTGGTCCTGGGCGAGGCGCAAGTTGGCTTGCGCCGACGCGAGATCGGCCTGCGCCGTCTGGTAAGCCCTCAGGGCATCATTGTATTCGGCCTGGGTGGTGAACCCTTCCTTCAGGAGCTGGCGCTTGGCGGCTTCCTCGGCCGAGGTTTGGGTGACCGAAGCCTGTGCGGCATCAACCTGACCTGCCGCCGCGTCGAGCTGGTTCTGGAAGTCGGTCGGATCGATGGTGGCAATGACCTCCTCTACGGCCACCTTTGAGCCGACGTCGACCTCCCTGGCGTTCATCCGTCCGGCAACCAGGAAGCCGATGGTGGTCGTGGTGCGGGAATTGATCGTGCCGCTGCCCTCGGCCGAGAGCATCAGCGGGGCGGGCTGCGCTTCGATGACTCGGGCGGCACGCGGCGGCGCGGGTGGCGGTTCTTCGGGCTTGCATCCGGCGAGCGCGACGACGGTGAGGACGATGGCCGCGGCGGAAAAAAAACGTAAGGACATTACGGCTCCCCCGCATCGCTCAGGTCGGCATCCGCAGCCGCTGGCGGCAATGCATGCGGCTGGTGTTCTTAAGAACTGCCAGGCTGTCAGCCACCCTCCGGTTATCCCATGACAGAGCACATGGTCTCTGGTCAAGGCGGCCGGCCGCCGCCATATTCGGCGCATGCCCAACAAAGCAGCGCTCAAGCCCATCGGTCCCGGTGACCACGTCTTCCTGGTGGACGGCTCGTCCTTCGTTTTCCGTGCCTATTTCCAGTCCATAAACCAGGACGCCAAATACAACTATCGCTCGGACGGCCTGCCGACGGGGGCTATCCGGCTGTTCTCGACCAAGCTCTACCAGTTCATTCTGGACGGCGCGGTCGGCATCAAGCCCACCCATCTCGCAATTCTCTTCGACAAGTCCGAGGACACCTTCCGCAAGGCAATTTACGCTGACTACAAGGGCACCCGCCGCGAGCCCCCGGACGATCTCAAGCCGCAGTTCCCGTTGATGCGCGAGGCCGTCCGCGCCTTTGGCCTCGAGCCGATCGAGAAGGCGGGATTCGAGGCGGACGACCTGATCGCCACCTATGCCCGCGAGGCCGAGGCGGCCGGCGCCGACGTGCTGATCATCTCGTCCGACAAGGACCTGATGCAGCTCGTCGACGACAGGGTGCAGTTCTACGATTTCGAGTCCGGCCAGAAGGGACGGCCCGGCTATCGCCCCGAGCGCCGCATCGATCGCCAGGGCGTGATCGACTATTTCGGCGTCCCGCCGGAGAAGGTCACCGACGTCCAGGCGCTGGTCGGCGATACCTCCGACAACGTGCCGGGCGTGCCCGGCATCGGTCTCAAGACGGCATCGGCGCTGATCTCGGAGTATGGCGACCTCGAGACGTTGCTTGCCCGGTCGGACGAGATCAAGCAGCCGAAGCGGCGCGAGCTGCTGACCGGCTTTGCCGATCAGGCGCGAATGTCGAAGCAGCTGGTGACGCTGGACCGTGCGGTTGACATCGACACGCCGCTCGCTGCGACGCGCGTCGGCGAACTCGATCCCAAGAGGTTGATCGCTTTCGCCAAGGCGATCGAACTGGTCACGCTGACCAAGCGGGTCGGTGACAATTCGGGCGTGGATCCCAACACCGTGGAGGCGGACCCCCGGCTGAAGTCGGACAAGCTCCACGCGGCGACCTATGCCGGCAAGCTGCTGCAGTCGGCGGAGCCCGCGACGGAGGCGGCGACGTCCGAAAGCGTGGGAGACGGCGAATTGCCGCTCGGATTGCCGCCGCGCGGTCAGTCGAGACCGGCCAATGGCGGCGCCCCGGTCGGCAGCGGTGAGGGCGGGCTATGGCTTCTACCCTCCGAGCGAGCACAGGCGGGCCTCGCCCGCGCGACGGCAACGCCGATCGACGCCAAGGCCTGCACGACGATTGTCGATGTCGGCCAGCTCGACGACTGGCTGGCCGAAGTTCGTGAGGCCGGAATCTTCTCGCTTGCCATTGAGGCGACATCGGGCGATCCGATGGTCGCCGGTATTACCGGCATCTCGCTCGCGACGGGTCCGGGGCGTGCGGCCTATGTTCCCGTCGGCCACAGGAATGGCGACACCGACCTGCTCGGCCCCGGGCTCGTCGAAGGGCAGGTTCCGGTGTCGGACGCGCTCGCGCGGCTCAAGCCGCTGCTTGAAGACGAGTCGATCCTCAAGGTCGCTCACGATGTGAAGCCGCTCGTTCTGATTCTCAAACGCCATGGAATCGATCTCGTTGCGTTCGATGACACGATCCTCCTCGCCTACGCCCTCGACGCAGGGAAGGGGGATGTCTCGCTTCCCGCCCTCTCCGAGCGCTGGCTGGGCTATGCGCCTGTTGCGCGGAAGGACGTGACCGGCAGTGGCAAGGGTGCTGTCCTGTTCGAGGCCATCCCGATCGAGCGTGCGACGGAGGTTGCTGCGACCACCGCCGAGCTCACGCTTCGCCTCTGGATGACGCTCAAGCCTCGCTTGCCGTCCGAGAGCATGGTCAATCTTTACGAGACGCTGGAGCGGCCTATGGTGCCCGTTCTCGCCCGCATGGAAGAGCGCGGCGTGAAGGTGGACCGTCAGGCGCTGTCCCGGCTTTCCGGTGAATTCGCCCAAAGGCTCGGCGGTCTCGAGGACGAGGTCTACGGGCTCGCCGGTGAGACCTTCAACATCGGCTCTCCCAAGCAGCTCGGCGACATTCTGTTCGGCAAGTTCGGCTTGCCCGGCGGCAAGAAGACCAAGACCGGCGCGTGGTCGACGGGTGCCGATGTGCTCGACGAGCTCGCCGCCGGCGGCAATGAGCTTGCTGCTCGCATCCTCGATTGGCGGCAGCTGTCCAAGCTCAAGTCGACATACACCGACCTTCTGCCCGGCTTCATCCGTGACGAGACCGGCCGCATCCACACCCAATACGCGCTGGCGGCGACCTCGACCGGCCGGCTGTCATCCTACGAGCCCAATCTCCAGAACATCCCGATCCGGACCGAGGCCGGGCGGCGGATCCGGACGGCCTTCGTCGCGGCAGAGGGGATGAAGCTGATCTCCGCCGACTACAGCCAGATCGAGCTTCGCATCCTCGCCCACGTTGCCGACATCCCCCAGCTCAAGCAGGCGTTTGCCGAGGGACGCGACATCCATGCCATGACCGCGAGCGAGATGTTCGGCGTTCCGGTCGAAGGAATGCCCCGCGAGGTCCGCAACCGGGCCAAGGCGATCAATTTCGGCATCATCTACGGTATCTCGGCCTTTGGTCTCGCCAACCAGCTCACCATCCCGCGCGAGGAAGCCGGTGCCTACATCAAGCGCTATTTCGAGCGCTTTCCCGGTATCCGCGACTACATGGAAGCAATGAAGGCGCATGTCCGCGAGCACGGCTTCGTCCGCACCCTGTTCGGGCGGAAGATCCATTTCCCGCAGATCAAGTCAGGCAATTTCGCCGAACGCGCCTTTGTCGAGCGGGCCTCGATCAATGCTCCGATCCAGGGCAGCGCGGCCGACATCATCCGCCGCGCCATGATTCGCATGGAGCCCGCTCTCGCCAAGGCGCGCATTCCGGCACAGATGCTGCTCCAGGTGCATGACGAGCTGGTGTTCGAGGTGCCGGAGGACGACGCCGAGCGGGCGATGCCTGTGATCGCCGGCGTCATGGCGAAGGCCGCCGAGCCCGCCGTGGTGCTGTCCGTGCCGCTCCAGGTCGATGCCAAGGCCGCATCGAACTGGGACGAGGCGCATTGACGGAATCGCGGCCTTTGCGTCGGCATCGAGCCTCACCGTACACTCCAGATCGGCGGGCCTTGCGGCATCGAATCGGAGGTGGAATGGCCGCGCCGATTTCGGTTTGAGAGAGGTTGATGTCCCAACACTGGTTCGATCGCATCGGCGCCCTTGCCGGAATTGAGCGCGAGGCGCAGGCACTCCTCGCTGCGGTCCCCTCGCGTAGGCTCAAGAAGGGCGCGGTGCTCTTTCGCGCCGGAGACGAGGCTCGCGCCTTTCTGATCGTGCTCGATGGCCGGGTCACCGTGAACATCACCGGGCCGACTGGCCGAGAGATCATGCTGTACGAGGTGGCCAGCGGTGAGACATGCGTCCAGACCACGCTCGCCATGCTCGCCGGCCAACCCTACGAGGGCGAGGCGACCGTTACCGAAAGCGCCGAGGCGGTCGCCATCCCGCGCCCTGTATTCGACCGGCTGCTGGCGGAGTCCGAGCCCTTCCGCGCCTTCGTCTTTGCATCCTTCGGCCGCCGGCTGACCGACGTCATCCACCTTCTCGAGAAGGTCGCCTTCGTACCGATCGAGAGCCGCCTCGCGGCGATGCTGCTCGATCGGGCCGGCGGCACGGACCAGGTGAGCGTGACGCACCAGGACCTTGCTTCCGCCATCGGTTCGGCCCGCGAGGTCGTGAGTCGCCGCCTTGACGGCCTTCGCGACCGGGGCATGGTCGAGCTGGCGCGTGGCGTAGTCACCATTCTTGACCGCAAGGCGCTCCAGGCCATCGCCGGCGGCGCTTGGTGACCTAGTCACCGACGGCAGCGCCGGTCGGTGCTCTACTCCCTGTCATCCAGAAGGGAGAAGCAATCATGTTTCCACGCAATGTCGGATCGGTTGACAGAGTCCTCCGGGTGGTTCTCGGAGTAGCGTTGCTCGTCATGTTCTTCGTCGTGCCGGAGGGCCCGTGGCACTGGGTCGGGCTGATCGGGATCATCCCGTTGCTGACCGCCGTGATCGGCAGTTGCCCGCTCTACACGATCCTCGGCCTTTCGAGCTGTCCCGCGCGCGTCGCGCGCTGACGATGAATCGGAAAGGGGCGCGGCATTGCTGCCGCGCCCCTTTCGATTCGAATCGGGAGCCGTCAGGCGAGCAGGAAGTCGTCGGAATCGAGCGTCTTGTCGTGGCCCTGGATCTTGTTGATCTTGATCGAGTTGTCGTCGTCGATCGTGATCAGGGCACCCTTCTTCTTGTACTCGATGTCGAGATCGCCGAACGAAACGCCAGTGGCCGTGAGGTCCATGACGTCCTTGTTGGTCTGGAACTTCGTGATCGTGTCGTGGCCGAAATTCGGGCCGAAGACGTAGACGTCCTTGCCGCCGCCGCCGATCAGCTTGTCGTCGTCCTGGCCGCCGTCGAGACGGTCGTTCTTGCCCTGGCCCTTCAGCAAATCATCTCCGGTGTCGCCGAAGAGATTGTCCTTGCCGCCGCTGCCGACGAGCTTGTCGTCGCCGCCGCCGCCGTCCAGGTCGTCGTCGCCGCCCTGGCCGTGGAGTTCGTCGTCTCCGTCTCCGCCATCGATATGGTCGTCGCCGTCGTTGCCGTCGAGGTCGTCGTCGCCATCGTCGCCCGTGAGGTCGTCATCGCCGTCGCTGCCGTGGTCGTCGCCGCCGTGGTCGTCGTCCAGTTCGAAGCTCGAGGCGAGGTCGGCCGCCGACAGCGACACGTCGTGCTCGTCAGTAACCGTGCCGTCCGGATTTCTGATGATGATGCGACTGATGGTGCCGCCCGTCGGGAACTCTCCGTCACCGGTCAGGCCGGTTCCCTGGAACTCGACTGTCCAGTTGCTGAAGCGCTCGGAGGTGCCTCTGAATATCCACGAGTCCTCTCCGCTGGAGCTGACCTCGTAACTGCGCTCGAAGAAGTCGCTGAGGTCGTCGTATTCCAGTTCGCCCTTGGCCATGTCGTCACCCTCTCTGCACGGTTCTCGTGATTCGCCCCGGCGTGTTCTAGCCCGCGTCGGCAAGATGGCATATTCAGGCTGACAGAAACCTGACAGATATCCGGAGTGTTTCGACGAGCTGCGTTAAGCTCTTGTCAACGCTTCGAGCTGGAAGCCCGCCTGTTCGGCCAGGCCGCGCAGGGAGGTCGCCGGTCTCGGTCCGATGTGGCCGATCACCTCGGCCGCGGCGAGCGCGCCAAGGCGGGCGCAGTCGGTATGGCGGAAGCCGCGCGCTTCGCCGAACAGAAATCCAGCAGCGAAGAGGTCGCCCGCCCCGGTTGTGTCGACGACGGTCTCCACCGGCGTCGCCGGCACCCGCTCGATCGCGTCGGGCGTGACCACCAGCGCGCCACTGGCTCCCATCGTCACCGCGGCGATCCGGCAGTCGCGCTGGAGCGCGGCCACCGCGGTGTCGAAGTCGGAGGTCTCGTAGAGCGCATGCATCTCGGCTTCGTTGGCGAAGAGGATGTCGACGAGGCCGTCGCGGATGAGGCCGAGGAACTCCGTCCGGAAACGATCGACGCAGAACGAATCCGACAGCGTCAGAGAGACCCGGCGGCCGGCGGCGTGGGCGTACTCGGCCGCGCGGCGGAAGGCCTCCTTGGCCGGCGGCGGATCCCAGAGGTAGCCTTCGAGGTAGGTAATTGCGGCGGCGGCGACGGTGTCGCGGTCGATGTCCTCCGGCGACAGTTCGTGCGCGGCGCCGAGGTAGGTGTTCATGGTCCGCTCGCCGTCCGGCGTGATCAGGATCATCGACCGCGCGGTCGGGGCACCTTCGCGGAGCGGCGCCGTTTCAAACGCGACGCCGGTACCTTTCATGTCGTGGCGGTAGATGGCGCCGAGCTGGTCGTCGGCAACCTTGCCGATGAAGGCGGCACGGCCGCCAAACGAAGCGACGCCGGCTGCCGTATTGCCGGCGCAGCCGCCGGAGGCCTCGATCGCGGCCGACATCTGGTCGTAGAGCCGCTCCGCCTCGGTCGTGTCGACGAGCCGCATCGAGCCCTTCACCAGTTCGTTCCGGACGAGGAAGTCCTCCTCGGCGCGGGCGATCACGTCGACGATCGCGTTGCCGATTCCGAGGACGTCGAAGCGAGGTTCGGTCATGAGGCTCATTCCGTTGGGCGGTGGACGGCGCGGCCCTAACACAGGCATGGGCCGGGCGGCAACGGCGGCTGGTACGCCCCCTGTCACGGCGCGGCCCGAACCGGGCCACTAGGATCGTCTCTGCCTTGGCCCTAGAGTACGATGACCGCCCCGTATTCCCCCGACATCGAAGACCCCCGATGAACACCTCCGCCAAGACCATCGTCGAGTTCCGGTTCGACGAAGTGATCGTCCCTGCCAGGGAGGGGGCGGTGAACACCCCCGGTTACCACAAGCCGCTGCACATGCTGCCCGTCGCCGGCTCTTCGGGCTGGTCGATCCAGTTCGATGCGCTTCCCAAGCTGATCCTCAGGATGACGCTCGCCGACGGGACCGTCGGCTGGGGCGAGTTCTACCGGGACCACAACTGGTCGACGATCAAGGGCGTCGTTGACACCCTGCTTGGCCGGTCGCTCGACGATCTCGCGCTTCAGGACCTGCCGATCCCGTTGTCGCGCGAATACGACGGCTTCGAGTGTGCAATCTGGGACGCGGCGGCGAAGTCGCTCGGTATACCCGTCCACACCCTCCTCGGCGGCGCCGTTCGCGACCGGATCAAGGTCGGCGCCTGGTCGAGCTTTCGCCTGCCGGACGAGATGGGCAGACTTGCCAAGAGTTTCCGGGCCGAGGGATATGACTGCATCAAGCTCAAGGCCGCACTTGACGACGATGTGGTCGGCTGGTGCCGCGAGATCGCGGCGCAGGCGCCGGGGATGTGGGTGATCATCGACCCCAACCAGCGCTGGGAGAACGCCGGCGAGGCCCGCCGCCGGCTTCGCGAACTCGATGCCATCGGCAATCTCCTCCTGATCGAGGATCCGATTCCGCGCTGGATGCTGCAGGACTATGCGCGGCTCCGCAGCTTCACCGCGACACCCGTGGTCCTCCACGTCGCGCTGCCCTATGTCTATCTCGGCCAGCGTCCTTACGACGCGATCAACGCCATTGCCCACGGCGCCGTCGACGGCTTCAACTTCAACTGCGGCCTTCAGAAATTCCGCGAGCTCGATGCCATCGCCCACGCCGCCAACCTGCCGTGCTGGCACGGCTCGGAGGTCGATCTCGGTATCCTTGAGGCGATGTACGTCCACTCTGCCGCGGCGGCCAGGAGCTGCACCTGGCCCTCCGATATCTTCGGCCGCATGATTCGCGTCCACGATCTCCTCGAGATCCCGCTGGTCTTCGAGCCGCCCCATGTGCGGCTGCCGACCGGGCCGGGCCTTGGTGTCACCCCGTCGCTCGCCGCGATCGAGCAGTACAAGACGGGGGAGACGGTGTTCGGGGGGTGAGGGGCGGACGGGCAGCAGCTCTACACCGTCGTCTTCTCCGGCCACTTGCAGATGTCGTTGATCAGGCAGCGCTCGCAGTCCGGCTTCCGCGCCTTGCAGACGTATCGGCCATGGAGGATCAGCCAGTGATGGGCGTGGAGCTTGTACTGCGCCGGCACCGCTTTTTCGAGGCCGAGCTCCACCGCCAGCGGATCGCGGCCGGGGGCGAGGCCGGTGCGGTTCGAGACCCGGAAGATGTGGGTATCGACGGCGATGGTCGGCTCGCCGAAGGCGATGTTGAGGACGACGTTGGCGGTCTTGCGGCCG
>JAGRKZ010000152.1 GCA_020442065.1 Bauldia sp. | reverse complement strand
TCGCCGCAGCCGGCGCAGGCGCCGGAGAACTCGAACAGCGGCTCGAGAAACTGGACACCGCGAACGTTGGAGAAGTTGACCCGGGCGCGGTCGGGGAGAGGCAGGGTCTCGAAGAAGGCGAGGTTGCGCCGCTCGGTGTCGATCACGACCTGCTTGTCGACCATGTCGATCGCGCGATGGCCCGGCTCGGTGGGACTCACCGCGGGGCAACTCTCGACGCAGATGCCGCAGCCGGTGCAGTCCTCGACATGGATCTGCAGCGTGAACCGGCTGCCGGGAAAGCCGCGCGTGTTGACCTCGGCCGACGGGAAGCCGTCCGGCGCCGCCTCCAGCGCTTCCTCCTGATAGTACTTGGCGCGGATCACGCTGTGCGGGCAGACGATCGAGCACTGGCCGCACTGGATGCAGAGGTCCGGGTCCCAGCGCGGGACCTCGACCGCGATGTTGCGCTTCTCGTAAGCGGTCGTGCCGGGCGGGAAGCTGCCGTCGACAGGCATCGCGCTCACGGGGATTTCGTCGCCGCGACCGGCCATCATCAGGGCCGTCACCTTCCGTACGAAGTCCGGCGCGTCCGCGTCCACCAGCGGCGGCAGCTCGACCCCGTCAGCGTCCTGCGGCAGTGCGACCTCGTGGAGGTTCTCGAGCGCGGCGTCGACCGCGGCGAAATTCTTCTCGACGAGGGCGGCCCCCTTCCGTCCGTAGGCTTTCTCGATCGCATGCTTGATAGCGCCGATCGCCTCCTCGCGCGGCAGTACCCCGGAGATCGCGAAGAAACAGGTCTGGAGGATGGTGTTGATGCGCGGGCCGAGGCCGAGCTCCTGCGCGACGCGGGTGGCGTCGATGACAAAGAAGCGGAGACGCCTTTCGAGGATGCGCTTCTGTATCGGCCGGGGCAGGGCGTCCCAGACCGCATCCGGCGCGTAGGGCGCATTGAGGAGGAAGGTCGCGCCCGGCTTGGCGGTCTTCAGAACGTCGAGGCGCCTGAGGAAGTCGAACTTGTGGCAGGCGACGAAATCGGCATGCCGGACAAGGTAGGGGGCGCGGATCGGCGTCGTGCCGAAGCGCAGATGGGAAATCGTCTCGGCCCCGGACTTGTGCGAATCGTAAACGAAATAGCCCTGCGCATAGTGCCCGGGGATGTCGGCGAGGATCTTGACGCTGTTCTTGTTGGCACCCACCGTGCCATCGGCGCCGAGGCCGAAGAATACCGCACGGGTGGTCGTCTGCGGCTCGATGTCGAGGTCGCGGTCGAAGTCGATGCTGGTGTGCCCGACATCGTCGTCGATGCCGATGGTGAAGCCGTCCTTCGGAGCCGGCCGGTCGAGCTCGGCGAACACCGCCGCCACCATGCCCGGGTGAAATTCCTTGGAAGACAGGCCATAGCGTCCGCCGATCACCCGCGGCATCGGCCTGCCGCCGCCGGCGGCGGCCTGGGCGAGGGTGGTGACGACGTCCTGATAGAGCGGTTCGCCAGCCCCGCCGGGCTCCTTGCAGCGGTCGAGGACGGCAATGGCGCGCACGCTCGCCGGGAGCGCCGACAGGAAATGCTCCGCCGAGAAGGGCCGGTAGAGCAGCACCTGGAGCGCCCCGACCTTCTCGCCGCGCGCCGCCATGGCGAGGGCCGTCTCGCGCGCGACCTCGGCGCCGGAGCCCATCGCAACCACGATCCGTTCGGCCTCGGGATGTCCGTCATAGCGGAACAGCCGATAGGACCGGCCGCAGAGTGCGGCGAAGCGGTCCATCGCCTCCTGCACGATGCCGGGCGTCGCGGCGTAGTAGGGATTGGCGGTCTCGCGCGCCTGGAAGAACGTATCGGGATTGTGGGCCGTACCGCGGACAACCGGGTGCGCCGGGCTGAGGGCGCGGCGGCGATGGTCGCGCACCAGATCCTCGTCGATCATGGCGCGCATGGCGTCGTCGGGAATGAGCGTGAGGCTGTTGAGCTCGTGCGAGGTGCGGAAGCCGTCCATGAAGTGGATGAACGGCACCCGTGACTTCAGCGTGGCGGCCTGGGCGATCAGCGCGAGGTCATGGGCCTCCTGCACCGAAGCCGCGGAGAGCATGGCGAAGCCGGTCGAGCGGGCCGCCATCACGTCCTGATGGTCGCCAAAGATCGAAAGCGCCTGCGTCGCCAGCGATCGCGCCGCGACGTGAATGACCGCGGGGGTCAGCTCCCCGGCGATCTTGAACATGTTCGGCAGCATCAGGAGCAGCCCCTGCGATGCCGTGAAGGTCGTCGCCAGAGCCCCGCTCTGGAGGGCCCCGTGCAGCGCGCCCGCCGCGCCGCCCTCGGACTGCATCTCCTGAACCACCGGCACGGTGCCGAAGATGTTGGTGACGCCCCGTGACGACCACTCGTCGGCGAGTTCGGCCATCGGAGACGACGGGGTGATCGGAAAGATCGCGCAGACTTCGTTCAGCCGGTAGGCGACATGCGCCACCGCGGTGTTGCCGTCCATCGTCTCGGTCGTTTCGGTCGCGTCGGCCACCAGGCTGATCCTTGCTCAGGAGCGGGTCTTGAAGCGATGCGGCGCCAGCGTCTCGCCGAGACTGCCGAGCCGCGCGCCAGCAGAGTCAGCCTCAGGAACCATCTCGATGGCATGGCACGGGCATTGGTCGAAGCAGACGGCGCATCCCGTGCAGAGATCGAGGTCGACCTGATACTTGAGACCCTTGCCGCGCTTCGCGATCGCCTGCTCGGGGCAGGCGGCAAGGCAACTATCGCATTCGAAGCAGTTGCCGCAGGAAAGGCAGCGATCCGCCTCGAAGCGGGCCTGGCGCGTGGTGATGCCGGCGACCACCTCGGCAAAATCGCGTCGCGCTTCGGCGGGAAGCTCGCTCGCCTGAACGCGCCCGGCATCGAGAAACAGAGGCAGGTTGAGACTGGCGAACGGGATCGGCGGCGACTTCGCGCGCGCCTCGGCGGTCTCGCCGCGCAGCCAGGCGTCGATGGCGCGCGCCGCCTTCTTGCCGTGGCCGGTGGCCGCGGTCATGGTGCGAAGGCCGCCGATCACGTCGCCGCCGGCAAAGACGCCCGGCCGCCCCGTCATCAGGCTCTCATCCACCACGATCGTTTCGTCGCGGCCGACCGCAATGTCGGGGTCGCCGCGGAGGAAGCCGAGATCGGCATGCTGACCGAGCGCCAGCACCAGCGTATCGGCGGGAAGCACCTCGAACTGGCCGGTCGGGTGGAGGGCGCCGTCCTCGCCGAGCGCGATGCGTTCGATGGTCACGCCCTCTTGGCCGAATCGCGTCGGCTGCGTCAGCCACTTGGCGCTGACGCCCTCAAGGAAGGCCTCGTCGGCCTCCTGCGGCTCGGCCCGCATGTGGGCGCGGTCGCGCCGGTAGACCAGAACCGCCTCCTCGGCGCCAAGGCGCTTAGCCACCCGCGCCGCGTCCATCGCCGTGTTGCCGCCGCCAACGACGGCGACGACCCGGCCGAGCTCAGGGGTTGCGCCCGTCTCCAGCTGTTCGAGGAGGGTGACGGCGTGAATGATCCGCTGACCGTCAGCCGCCGGGATGTCGAGGTGATTGCCTTCGTGGGTGCCGGTGGCAATGAAGCAGGCGTCGAATCCACTTTGCTTCATGGTGGCCGTGACGTCGTCGATCCGGGTGTTCATGACGAAGCGGACCCCGATCGCCTCGACCCGCCGGATCTCGCGCAACAGCCCGGCCCTGGGCAGGCGGTAGGCGGGGATGCCGTAATGGAGCATGCCGCCGGGCTCGGCCATGGCGTCGCGGATTTCGACGTCGTGCCCGAGGCGGCGAAGATGCCAGGCGCATGACAGGCCGGCCGGGCCGGCCCCGATGACAAGGACCTTCTGCCCGGTGGGCTCGCCCGGGGCTATCGACCAGCCCGCCTCGATGGCCATGTCACCGAGAAACCGCTCGACCGCGTGAATGCCGACCGCTTCGTCGAGGTCCTTGCGGTTACAGCTGCCCTCGCAGGGGTGGTAGCAGGCGCGCCCGTGGGCGCCGGGCAGCGGGTTGTCGCTGACAAGGGTCCGCCAGGCGGCCTCGAAGTCGCCGGCGCGGGCATGGGCCAGCCACCCCTGGATGTTCTCTCCGGCCGGGCAGGCCTGGTTGCACGGCGGCAGATGGTCGATCCAGGCCGGGTGCTGCCAGCGCTGCGGCCCGGCGCCCTTGCGGATCGTGGCCCGCAGGACCGGCGTAAGGTCGTTGAGAACAAGACTCATGCGAGCGACACCTTGCGAGCGGCCGTCGGTTGCGAAGCTCGAAGTCTGTCATGCCTGCGGTGAGAGCGATTTGATGTCCCTCAATGCTGGGGCCGCGTCGGGAGCGCAATGTTCCGACCGACGGGAGTTGTGGGAATTGCCGGTGGCGACCCGGCGCCGCACCCGAGCGGCCGGAAGGGCAGTTCAGGTGGGGTGCGAAGTGTGAAATCATCCTCCTCGATTCCAAAGGACGCGGGTGAGCGAATGACGTCCTCCGACCGTGCGGTTCTGACGCGAGACGGGCTCGACGCGCTGATCGCGACGCTAGCCGCCGACGGGTATCGCGTGTACGGCCCGACCGTACGCGACGGAGCGATCGTCTACGATGACATCGCCGGGGTCGCCGACCTTCCCGCCGGGTGGACGGACGAGCAGGATGCGGGATCCTACCGGCTGAAGCGGCGCGATGACGATGCCCTGTTCGGCTACGTGGTCGGCCCGCATTCGTGGAAGAAGTACCTGCACCCGCCGCGCCGGCGCCTCTGGCGCGCGGCAAAGACCGAGGAGGCACTGACCTTCACGGCGGAACCCGAACCGGCGGAACGCTTCGCTTTCATCGGGGTCCGTTCGTGCGAGATCGCCGCGATGGCGATCCAGGACAAGGTCTTCGCCGTCGGCGACTATGCCGATCCCCAGTACCGCGCGCGCCGCGACGGGGCCTTTGTCGTCGCCGTGAACTGCGGCGAGGCCGGCGGCACCTGCTTCTGTGTGTCGATGAAGACCGGGCCGCACGTGATGTCCGGTTTCGATCTGTCGCTGACCGAGATCGAGAGGGGTGACTTGCCGGTCTATCTCATCGAGGCCGGGAGCGATGCGGGCAGGGACCTGCTGGCGCGGCTTCCGTGCCGGCCTGTCGAGGCCAACGACATCACCGCCGCGGACGCCGCCGTCGCGCACGCTGCGGCGCAGATGGGGCGCACGCTCGAGACCGACGGCATCCGCGACCTCCTCGTCAACAATCCCGACCATCCGCGCTGGGATGAGGTGGCGGCGCGCTGCCTCACCTGCGGCAACTGCACAATGGTCTGTCCGACCTGCTTCTGCACTACCACCGAGGACAGCAGCGACCTTGATGGCGGCGGCGCCGAGCGCACCCAGCGCTGGGACTCATGCTTCACGCTTGATTTCTCCTACATCCATGGCGGCAGCGTGCGGTCGTCATCGAAGGCGCGCTATCGCCAGTGGATGACCCACAAGCTTGCGACGTGGTGGGACCAGTTCGACACATCGGGATGCGTCGGCTGCGGCCGCTGCATCACCTGGTGTCCCGTCGGAATCGACATCACCGAGGAGGCCCGCGCCATCCGCTCGGACCTGACGCGGGAGACGAAGCCATGATCGAGGGAATGGAACGCATCATCCGCGAGCACCGGTTCTTTGCCGGCCTCGATGACGAGACCCTGGCGTTCGTCGCCGGGTGCACCCGCAACGTCCGCTTCGACGCCGGGCAGTACCTGTTTCATGCCGGCGAGCCGGCGAACGAGTTCTACCTGATCCGTCATGGACGGGTGGCGCTGGAGCTTCCGGTTCCGGGCAAGGACGCGATCACGTTCCAGACCGCCGGTGAGGGGGATGTCGTCGGCGTGTCGTGGCTCGTGCCGCCGTTCCGCTGGCTCCATGACGCCCGAGCCACGGACCTCGTCCGCGCGATCGGCGTCGATGCCAAGTGCCTTCGCCGCAAATGCGATGACGATCACAATGTCGGCTACGAGATGATGCAGCGTTTCGTGCCGGTGCTGGTGGACCGGCTCCAGGCGACCCGGCTCCAGGTCCTCGATGTCTATGGCACCTCTCGCTAGCCCGGCCGCCTTCGACCGGCGGGTGGACCCCATGCTGCCGGTGGCGCGCCGCGTGGTTCGGACCCGTCGCGAGCTCGCCGACGTCTGGACGATCGAGATCGAACCGGAGGGGGACAGTTTCGCGTTCCTGCCCGGCCAGTTCAACATGCTCTATGCGTTCGGGGTCGGCGAGGCGGCGATCAGCATCAGCGGCGACCCCGCCGAGTCGGGCCGCCTTGTCCATACCATCCGCGCCGTCGGCAAGGTGTCGGAGGCCCTTGCCCGCACCAGGCCGGGCGACGTGATCGGCGTCCGGGGGCCCTTCGGCGTCGGCTGGCCGGTCGAGGCCGCCGACGGGGCGGATGTGGTGGTGGTCGCGGGCGGCCTTGGCCTCGCGCCGCTTCGGCCCGCCCTCTACCGGCTCTTCGGCGAGCGCCACCGCTTCGGCCGGGTGGTTCTGCTGTGTGGCGCGCGCAGCCCGAAGGACATACTCTTTCGCTCGGAGATCGAGCATTGGCGGGCCCGGCTGGACATCGAGGCCGCCGTGACGGTCGATCACGCCGATCGCGAATGGCGCGGCAATGTCGGCGTGGTCACGACGCTGATCGGACGGGCGGCGTTCGATCCATCCAACACGGTGGCGTTCGTCTGCGGACCGGAGGTGATGATGCGGTTTGCCGCCATCGAGCTGGAGTCTCGCGGGGTCCGTCCCGAGGCGATCCACCTCTCGATGGAGCGCAACATGAAGTGCGCCATCGGCCATTGCGGGCACTGTCAGTTCGGCGGCGATTTTGTCTGCAAGGATGGTCCGGTGGCGACCTTCGAGCAGCTTCGCCGGCGTCTTGCCTTGCGGGAGATATGAGATGGCGACGCGGCGGAAACCCAAGCTCGCGGTCTGGAAGTTCGCCTCCTGCGACGGTTGTCAGCTTTCGCTGCTCGACTGCGAGGACGAATTGCTGGCGATCGCCGGAGCGGTCGAGATCGCCTACTTCGCCGAGGCAACGAGCGCGTTCGTCAAAGGCCCCTACGACCTTTCGCTGGTCGAGGGCTCGATCACCACGGCCCATGATGCCGAGCGGATCAGGAACGTCCGCGCCAAATCGAAGGCCCTCGTCACGATCGGCGCTTGCGCCACCGCCGGCGGGGTCCAGGCGCTGCGGAACTTCGCCGACGTCGAGGCCTTCACCTCGGTCGTCTATGCGCACCCCGAGTACATCTCGACGCTCGGCACCTCGACGCCGATCGCCGCCCACGTGCCGGTCGATTTCGAGCTTCGCGGCTGTCCGATCGACAAGGGCCAGCTGATCGAGGTCCTCTCGGCCTTCCTCGCCGGCCGCAAGCCGGTGACTCCCGCGCACAGCGTGTGCCTCGATTGCAAGCTGAAGGGCAATGTCTGCGTCACGGTCGCCCACGGGACGCCGTGCATCGGTCCGGTCACCCATGCCGGATGCGGCGCCATCTGCCCCAGCTACGATCGCGGCTGCTACGGGTGCTTCGGGCCGATGGAGACGCCGAACGCCGCGGCGCTGTCGCGCGAGCTGGCGCGGCACGGCATGAGCCGGGATCAGATCCACCGGGTCTACCGCACCTTCAACACCGCTGCCGAACCCTTCCGCGAGGAAGCAGAACGCCATGGCTCGTAAGACGATCAAGGTCGATTATCTCGCCCGCGTGGAAGGCGAGGGGGCGCTCACCGTCGTCATCCGCAACGGCGCGGTCGCCGACGCCCAGCTCCGCATCTTCGAGCCGCCCCGCTTCTTCGAGGCCTTCCTCCGCGGTCGCGCCTATGGCGAGGCGCCGGACATCACGGCGCGCATCTGCGGCATCTGTCCCGTCGCCTACCAGATGAGCGCGGTGCACGCGATGGAGGATGTGCTCGGGATCAAGGTCGGCGGCCAGCTCCGCGCGCTGCGGCGGCTGCTCTATTGCGGCGAGTGGATCGAGAGCCACACCCTCCACGTCTACATGCTCCACGCGCCCGACTTTCTCGGCTATCACGGCGCGGTCGAGATGGCGCGCGACCATGCCGACATCGTCAAGCGCGGGCTCGAACTCAAGAAGATCGGCAATGCGCTGATGACGATCGTGGGCGGCCGCGAGGTTCATCCGGTCAACGTCCGCGTCGGCGGTTTCTACAAGGCGCCGCGGAAGCGCGACCTCCTCGCCTTCGCCGGGGAACTCCGGCGGGCGCGCGACCTCGCGCTCGAGACCGTGCGCTGGACGGCCGGCCTGGATTTCCCCGATCGGACGCGCGAGTATGAACTGGTCTCGCTCAGCCATCCCGACGAATATCCGATGAACGAGGGGCGGATCGTGTCGAACCGCGGGCTCGACATCGATGCCCGCGAGTACGATGCCCATTTCGAGGAGATCCACGTCGCGCACTCCAATGCGCTGCAGGCGCGCATCCGCGAGCGCGGCCACTATCTGGTCGGACCGCTGGCCCGCTTCGCGCTGAACTTCGACAAGCTGTCTCCGCTGTGCCGCGAGGCGGCGCACGAGGCGGGGATCGCACCGATCTGCACCAACCCCTACCAGAGCATCGTCGTCCGTGCCGTCGAGGTGCTTTACGCCTGCGACGAGGCGCTGCGCATCGTCGAGGACTACGAGGAGCCCGACCAGCCGTTCATAGCGGCCGAACCCCGCGCCGGCGTTGGCCAGGCCGCGACCGAAGCGCCGCGCGGCATGATCTACCACCGCTACCGGCTCGCCGAAGACGGCAAGATCGAAGACGCGGTCATCATCCCGCCCACCTCGCAGAACCAGGCGAGCGTAGAGGACGACCTCAAGGTCCTGATCAACGGCTGGATCGACCTGCCCGAGGATGAACTCCGCCATCGCTGCGAGCAGACTGTCCGGAACTACGATCCCTGCATCTCGTGCGCCACGCACTTCCTCGACCTGCGCGTCGACCGGGAGTGAGGGCATGGCGAGCCGACCGACCCTGATCATCGGCATCGGCCATCCGGACCGCGGCGACGATGCGGCGGGACGGGTCGTTGCGGCCGCACTCCGTGGACGCGTGGGCGACGGCGTCGAGGTCATCGAGACCGACGGGGAGGCGGGCAAGCTGCTCGACCTCATCGACGGGCGCGCGGACGTGATCATCGTGGACGCCGGCCTCTCCGGCGCCGCGCCTGGCGCCATCCACCGGCTCGATGCCACCGCCGGCCCGATGCCGCTGCCGATGTTCGCCACATCCTCCCACGCGATCGGCTTGTCCGAATCGATCGAGCTCGCCCGGGCGCTCGGGACGCTGCCGAAGCGCTGTCTGGTCATTGCCATTGAAGCGCAGCGCTTCGACCTCGGGGCGGGGATGTCGCCTCCCGTTACCGCTGCCACCGATACCGTCATCGAGGACCTGCTCGCCGAGCTCGCGAGCCAACCCGCCTGATGTCCCATGCATGAGCATGCGCTGATTGCCGATCTGGTGCGCGAGATCCTCAGAGCCGCGGAGCGCGAACAGGCGAAGGCGGTGACCGGCATCTCGGTCTGGCTCGGCGCGCTCAGCCACATGAGCCCCGATCACTTCGCCGAGCATTTCGAGGACGCCGCCGTCGGAACGATCGCCGAGGGCGCCGAGATCACGGCGGAGGTCTCCGACGACATCGACGACCCGCGGGCGTCGTCGGTGCTATTGACGGGGATCGAGGTGGAGGCGCCGTCGTGACCGCCGCGGCGTGGGCGGCGACCGACACGCGGCGCGAGCGCGTGAGGATCGACGTCCACGGCACCGTCCAGGGGGTCGGCTTTCGTCCGTTTGCCTCTCGGCATGCAACGGCCCTCGGCCTCTCGGGCTTCGTGGCCAACACGCCCGAGGGCGTCGTCATCGAAGCCGAGGGTGCGCCCGCGGCGATTGCCGGCCTGCTCGACGCGCTCGAAGCCGAGCCGCCACCCAACGCCGCCATCCTCGACGTGGCGGTGACAGTGATCGCGACGCGGGGCGACATCGCGTTCGACATCCTCGAGAGCGTGACCGCCGGGCGCCGCACGGCCGCGATCCTGCCGGACCTTGCGACCTGCGAGGCCTGCCTCGCAGAAATCCGCGATCCGCTCGACCGCCGCTACCGCTATCCCTTCACCAACTGCACGCATTGCGGCCCGCGCTACGCCATCATCGAGTCGCTTCCCTACGACCGGGCGCGCACATCGATGCGAGCCTTCCCGATGTGCCGGCGGTGCAGCGCCGAGTATCGCGATCCGCTCGACCGGCGCTTCCATGCCGAGCCGAACGCCTGCCCCGCCTGTGGTCCGAGGCTGTCTCTGCAGGATGCCGCCGGCGCAACGTCCGCGGAGGGCGACGACGCCCTGATGGCTTCTACGGACGCGCTGCGTGACGGCGCGATCGTTGCGGCCAAGGGTCTCGGCGGTTTCCATCTCCTGGTCGACGCCCGCAACGGAGACGCCATCGACCGCCTGCGCCGTCGCAAGCAGCGCGAGGACAAGCCGTTTGCCGTGATGTTTGCCTCGCTTGCCGCGATCCGGGACGTCTGTGCGGTCTCGGCCGAGGAGGCGGCGCTGCTGGTATCCCGCGAACGGCCGATCGTGCTTCTTCGGCGCACCGGCGGGGGACTGAGCGAGGCGGTGGCGCCGGGCTGCCCCCTGGTCGGTGCGTTCCTCCCCTATACGCCGCTCCACCACCTGCTTCTCGACGACCTCGGCTTTCCGCTGGTGGCGACGAGCGGCAACCGATCGAGCGAACCGATCGTCACCGACGAGCGCGAGGCGCTGACGCGGCTCGCCGGGATCGCCGACCTCTTCCTTGTCCACGATCGGCCCATCGTGCGGCCGGTCGAGGATTCGGTCGCCCGGATCGTCGCCGGGCGGCCCCAGGTGGTGCGGCGTGCACGCGGCTACGCGCCGGCACCCGTCGCCGCGCCCGTCGCGCCGGGCATTCTCGCGTTCGGTGGTCATCAGAAGTCCGCGGTGGCGTTGTCGACGCCGGCAGGTGTGGTTGTCGGCCCGCACATCGGCGATCTCGACACGCCGGAGGCGCGCGACGCCTATGATGCCGGGGTCGCCGATATCATCCGCCTCCATGACGTTGCGCCGCGGCTCGTGGCCTCCGACCTCCATCCGGACTACTACTCCACTCGGGTGGCCGGCCGCACCGGCGTGCCCGTCGCCGCGATTCAGCATCACGCTGCCCATGTCGCCGCCTGCATGGCGGAGCACGGCCTTTCGCCGCCGGTCCTCGGCGTCGCCTGGGACGGTACCGGCTTCGGCCCCGACGGGACCATCTGGGGCGGCGAGTTCCTTCGCATGACCGAGACCGGGTGGGAGCGGGTTGCCAGCTTCCACCCGTTCCGGCTGCCGGGCGGCGAGGCGGCCGTCCGCGAGCCGCGCCGATCGGCCATCGGCCTCCTCTTCGCGGCGTTGGGCGACGAAGCCCTGGCGATGACCGATCTCGCGCCCGTCGCGGACTTCACTCCCGCCGCGCGCGCCGATCTCGGCACGATGCTCCGCCGCGGCGTCAATGCTCCCGAGACGACCAGCGCCGGCCGTCTGTTCGACGCCGTTGCCGCGCTGCTTGGCCTCCGCCAGCGGGTGAGCTACGAGGGGCAGGCTGCGGCTGAGCTGGAGTGGGCGGCAACCACCGGCCCGGTCGCCGGCGGATACGAGTTTCCGCTCCGTGACGACCGGGACGGGCGGCTGCTGGTCGACTGGGCGCCGGCGCTCCGTGCCATCCTCGCCGACATCCGCGCGGGCATCGGCGCTGGCGCGATCTCCGCCGGGTTCCATGATGGCCTGGCGCGGATGATCGCTGCCGTCGCGGCGCGGATTGGGCTGGAGACCGTGGTGCTGACCGGCGGCTGTTTCCAGAACGCGCGGCTCAGCGAGAGCGCGATCGACGCCGTCCGGGCGGTTGGCGCGACGCCACGCTGGCATGAGCGTGTGCCGCCGAACGATGGCGGCCTGGCCCTTGGCCAGGTCTGGCTTGCGGCAGCCACGACGGGAGGCGGCTGATGTGCCTCGCAATCCCCGGCAGGGTGTTGTCGACCGTCGGAGACGATCCGCTCACGCGCGTCGCGCGCGTCGATTTCGGCGGCATCGTCAAGGAGATCAACCTCGCCTTCACCCCCGAGGCCGAGATCGGCGACTACGTCCTCGTCCATGTCGGCTTCGCCATCACCGTCATCGACGAGGCCGAGGCGGCTCGCGTGTTCGAGCACCTGGAACGGATCGGCGAGATCGAGGCGGAGCTCGAATCCGGCCCGGCGTCATGAAGTACCGCGACGAGTATCGGGATCCGGTTGCGGCGGCCCGTCTCGCCGAGGCCATCGCCGGCGTCGTCGCCCGGCCGTGGACGATCATGGAGGTGTGCGGCGGACAGACCCACGCGATCGTCCGCTACGGCATAGACCAGTTGCTGCCGCCCGAAGTGACGCTGATCCACGGTCCCGGCTGTCCGGTCTGCGTCACGCCCGTCGACTACATCGACAAGGCCATCGAGATTGCCGGCCGCCCGGGAACGATCCTCTGCTCCTTCGGCGACATGCTGCGGGTGCCCGGGAGCGCGAGCGACCTCCAGTCTGCGCGCGCCGGCGGTGGCGATGTCCGGGTGGTCTACTCGCCGCTCGACGCCCTCGAGATTGCACGGCGCAACCCCGAGCGCGAGGTGGTCTTCTTCGCCGTCGGCTTCGAGACGACCGCCCCCGCCAATGCCATGGCGGCCTTCCAGGCCAGGCGGACGGGCATCGCCAACTTCTCGCTCCTCGTCTCCCATGTCCTGGTGCCGCCAGCGATGATCGCGATCCTCGAGAGTCCGGCCAATCGCGTCCAGGCGTTCCTTGCCGCCGGCCATGTCTGCACGATCATGGGGTTCGAAGAGTACGAGCCGCTCGCCCGCCGCTATCGGGTTCCGATCGTGGTGACCGGTTTCGAGCCGCTCGACATCCTTGAAGGCGTCTACCTCTGCGTTCGGCAGCTGGAAGCCGGCCGTGCCGAGGTCGAGAACCAGTATGCGCGGTCGGTCCAGCGCTCGGGCAACGCTGCCGCGCAGGCCATGATGACGGACGTGTTCCGGGTCGTCCGACGGCGCTGGCGCGGCATCGGCGAGATCGCCGAAAGCGGCCTCGGGCTCGCTGAGGCCTACCGGGCCTATGATGCCGAGGAACGGTTCGGACCGGTCGGCCAGCGCGACGCCGACGACGGCGAATGCATCGCCGGTCTCGTGCTGTGCGGCGAGCGGAAGCCGCCGGAATGCCCGGCCTTTGGCACGCGCTGCACGCCGGAGCATCCCCTCGGCGTGACGATGGTGTCGTCCGAGGGGGCATGCGCGGCCTACTATCGCTATCGCGGCGTCGCCTCCGTGGCGGCCGAGTAGCCGCCGTGGACGACATCGCGTTCTCCTGCCCCGTGCCGCTCCCTGGCGACGAGACGATCAAGCTTGCCCACGGGGGCGGTGGCCGGGCGACCGAGCGCCTCCTCAACAGCATCTTCCGTCCCGCCCTCGACGGCCCGGAGCTCTCCCGCCGCCACGACGGCGCGCACCTCGACCTGAACGGGCCGGTGGCGATGACGACCGATTCTCATGTCGTCAGCCCGCTTGTCTTCCCCGGCGGCGATATCGGCAGCCTTGCCGTCAACGGCACGGTCAACGACCTTGCCATGTGCGGGGCGCGGCCGGCGTTCCTGAGCGCCGCCTTCATCCTCGAGGAGGGCCTTGAGACGGCCTTGCTCGCGCGGGTGGTTGCGTCCATGCGCGCCGCGGCGCTCGCCGCCGGCGTCCGCGTCGTCACCGGCGACCTCAAGGTCGTCGAGCGCGGCAAGGCGGACGGCCTCTTCATCACCACCACCGGCGTCGGAACCGTCGTCGCGCCACGGGCGATCGGGCCGCAGGGGGTGCAGCCGGGCGATGCGGTCATCCTTTCCGGAGATATCGGCCGCCACGGCATTGCGATCATGGCGGCGCGCGAGGGCCTCGGGTTCGAATCCGGGATCGAGAGCGACTGCGCGCCGCTGTCGGAGCCGGTGCTCGCGCTCCTTGCGGCAGGGGTCGATGTCCACTGCCTTCGGGACCTCACCCGCGGCGGTCTGGCAGGCGGCCTGGTCGAGATCGCCGAGACCTCCGGGCTGTCGATCACGATCGAGGAGCAGGTGGTGGCGGTGAGCGAGCCCGTCGCTGCGGCCTGCGAGGTTCTCGGCTTGGATCCGTTTCAGGTCGCCAACGAAGGCCGTTTCCTTGCCTTCGTCCCGGCGGCTGAGGCGGCGCGCGCGGTGGACATCCTTCGCGGCTATCCGGTCTCGGCCGGTGCGGCGATCATCGGGACGGTGACCGCCGGCGTGGCCGGACGGGTGTCGTCTCGTGGGCTCATCGGCGGCACCCGGGTTCTCGACATGCTGAGCGGCGAGCAGCTGCCGCGCATCTGCTGAAGCCCATGCTCCCGGAGCGGCATCTCCCGCTTCCAGCGCGGCTTGATCTGGCGCAAGGTTGCATGGCCTGCGCCGATGCTACATGGCGGGCGAAGAGGTTGGTCGATTCCAGGGTGGTTGGGGCATGAGTGCGGTCGTCGATGCCTCGAGCCAACCGGAGGCCAAATCCAGCGCGCCGCTGGCTGTGGAAGCCCGGGGTCTGGTCAAGCGTTTCGGGCGCGTCGTCGCGCTCGATCATGCCGACCTCGAACTCAAGTCCGGGGAGATCCTTGGGCTGATCGGCGACAACGGCGCGGGCAAGTCGGTCCTGATCAAGTCGGTCTCGGGGGCGATCATCCCGGACGAGGGCGAGATTCGGATCTTCGGTGAAGTCGTCCACTTCAGCTCGCCGATGGAAGCCCGCGAGGCGGGCATCGAGACCGTCTATCAGGACCTCGCCCTGTCGCCGGCGCTATCCATCGTGGAGAACCTGTTCCTTGGGCGCGAGCTGCGCAAGACGAACCCGCTCGGGCGCTTCTTTCGAACCCTCGACCGCCGCGAGATGCGGCGACAGGCGCGAGAGCGGCTGTCCGCGCTCGGGCTGATGACGATCCAGGATATCGACCAGACCGTGGATACCCTGTCCGGCGGTCAGCGCCAGGGCGTCGCGGTGGCCCGCGCCGCCGCGTTCGGGACGCGCGTGATCATCATGGACGAGCCGACCGCGGCGCTCGGCGTCAAGGAGGGTCGCCGCGTCCTGGAACTGATGCTCGACGTCAAGCGCCGCGGCCTGCCGATCATCCTGATCAGCCACAACATCCCGCACGTCTTCGAGGTGGCCGACCGCATCCACATCCACCGGCTCGGACGCCGCATCGCGGTCATCGACCCGAAGCAGTATTCAATGTCCGACGCCGTCGCGATCATGACCGGCGCCACTGCGCCGCCGCCGCGGGAGAAGTGGGCCGTCTGAGCCTTTGCAGCGCGCGGGGGGCTGCGACGGTCGCAGCCCGGATAGGGGAGAGGGCGGCCGGCGACCGCCCTCCTGGGTCGTCTCAGGATGGCTTGGCTTCCTCTTCCGCGACCTTGCGCTTGACCGCGATGAAGCTGTCGGGGCTGACGGAGATGGAGTCGATCCCGCAGCGGACGAGGAATTCCGCAAATTCCGGGTGATCGCTCGGCGCCTGCCCGCACAGGCCGATCTTCGCGCCGGCCTTGTGGGCGGCGGTGATGACGCTCTCGATCATCCATTCGACCGCGTCGTCCTGCTCGTCGAACAGGCCGGCCAACTCGCCGGCATCGCGGTCGACGCCGAGAGTCAGCTGGGTGAGGTCGTTCGAGCCGATCGAGAACCCGTCGAAGCGCTCGGCGAACTGCTTGGCGAGAATGACGTTCGAGGGAATCTCGCACATCACGTAGACCTCGAGTCCGGCGTCACCGCGCTTGAGGCCGTTTGCCGCCATCTCGGCAAGCACCCGGTCGGCCTCGGCCGTCGAGCGGCAGAACGGGATCATCATCACCACGTTGGTGAAGCCCATCTCTTCGCGCAGTCGCTTGATGGCGCGGCATTCCAGCGCAAAGCCCTCGCGATAGCGCGGCGAGTAGTAGCGCGAGGCGCCGCGGAAGCCGATCATCGGGTTCTCTTCCTTCGGCTCGAACTCGGCGCCGCCGATGAGGCCGGCATACTCGTTGGTCTTGAAGTCGCTCATGCGGATGATGACCGGCTTGGGGTAGACGGTCGCCGCGATGCGGGAAAGCCCGCGCGCCAGCCGGTCGACGAAATACTCGGTCTTGTCGTCGTAGCCCTTGGTCAACTCGGCGATCGTGGTCTTGGCCGCCTCGTCCTTCAGCGCGTCGAAGCGGATGAGCGCCATCGGATGGACGCGGATGGCGTTGGCGATCACGAACTCCATCCGGGCAAGACCGACACCGTCCGCCGGAATCCGCCACCAGCGGAAGGCGGCGGCGGGGTTGCCGAGGTTGAGCATGACCCGGGTGCTGGTGGTCGGCACCGTGGCAAGGTCGAGCGTCTCGGTGGTGTACTTGGCCACGCCTTCGTAGATGAAGCCCTGGTCGCCCTCGGCGCAGGACACCGTAACCTCCTGCTGGTCGTGGAGGAGGTGGGTGGCATTGCCGGTGCCGACAATGGCAGGGAGTCCGAGCTCGCGGCTGACGATGGCGGCGTGCGATGTCCGGCCGCCATGATCGGTGACGATCGCCGCGGCCCGCTTCATGATCGGCACCCAGTCGGGATCGGTGATCTCGGTCACCAGGATCGAGCCATCGACGAAGCGGTCGATCTCCGCCGGGCTGCTGATGACGCAGACGGGGGCGGCGATCACGGCGTCGCCGATGGCGAGGCCCGTCACCAGCTTCCGTCCCTTCTCGCTGATGATGTAGCGCCGGAACTCGCCGGTCGCGCGGCGCGACTGGACCGTCTCAGGCCGCGCCTGGACGATGAACATCTCGCCCGTCTCGCCGTCCTTGGCCCATTCCATGTCCATCGGGCAGCCATAGTGATCCTCGATGGTGCAGGCCCAACGCCCGAGCGTGAGGATCTCATCGTCGCTGAGGACGAAGGCCTCGCGTTCGGCACGCGACGTCGGCACGTTCTTGGTCGGTCCGTCGCCGCCGGTCGCGTAGATCATCTTGATCGCCTTGTCGCCGCGGCGCTTCTCGACGATCGGGCTCAGCGCGGCATCGGCGAGGAGCGGCTTGAACACGACGAACTCGTCGGGATCGACGGCGCCCTGCACGACGTTCTCGCCGAGGCCCCAGGCGGCATTGATGATCACCACCTTGTCGAACCCGGTCTCGGTGTCGATCGAGAACATCACGCCCGAGCCGCCGATGTCGGAGCGCACCATGAGTTGCACGCCGACCGAAAGGGCGACCTTCATGTGATCGAAGCTCTTGGCGATGCGGTAGCTGATCGCACGATCGGTGAAGAGCGAGGCGTAGCACCGCCGGCACGCATCGAGGAGGGTTGCCTCGCCGCGGATGTTGAGGAAGGTCTCCTGCTGTCCGGCGAAGCTCGCATCGGGAAGATCTTCCGCCGTGGCGCTCGAGCGGACGGCAACGTCCGCATCGGTCTTGCCCGCGCGCTTGCAGAGCTCGCGATAGGCGCCGACGATGGCCGCCGCGGTCTCCTCAGGCCACTTGCCGCGAAGGAAGGCCTTGCGGAGCGCCTGTCCGACCTCGGAGAGCGTCGCTCGCCCGGCGGCGAGATCTTCCAGCTCGGCGGCGATCTTGTCCTTGAGCCCGTTCGCCTCGAGATACCGCCAATAGGCCTCGGCCGTCGTGGCGAAGCCGGACGGAACATGGACGCCCTGATCGCCGAGCGTGCGCACCATCTCACCGAGCGAGGCGTTCTTGCCGCCGACGCTGGCGACGTCGCTGCGCCCAATGTCCTCGAACCACACCGTTTCCGGAGACCCCATGGCCATCGTCTTCCTCCGCTGCTGAGCGAGCCATTGTGGCGGCAAAGCCTCGGCTGTCTTTGATACCGATCAAGCGTCCCGGTCGATTGCGCTTGCCTGCAAGCTGTGTCAGGCGACGCCGGCAGAGCGGTTTGGACCCTCCGGGCGTGGTGGTGCTGCCGACCCGGCGCATGGACCGGAGGAGTCCGCGTCCCTACTATCCCCCGCTGATCGTGGCAGGGGGTCTTCTTGGACTGGTCATTGTTTCGCAGAAGGGCTGCGATTGGTCTCGAATTGCCGACGCCGGTGCGGCTCTCGGATCTCGGCTTCGCTCGCGAACCTTCCGAGCGGGTGCTGCTTTCACGGGATCGCCTCGACCAGTTCGATGCCGATACCCTGTTCTTCGATGTCTTCAGAACCGGGCGCCGCGACGAGATCGTTTGTATCGGGCCGTCGCTTGACGGGATTGCGCCGGCGGGCCTGGCGCTGTCCTTCGCCGCGGAGGGCCTCGCAGGCCCGATCGCCGTCCGCCATGAGCCGCCGAGGATGCATCAGCAGCCGGTGGGTCGCTTCGTGCTGAGCGCACCGGGACTCGACCGGGTGCGGCGACTGAGGATCACGGCGGGTGAACGGTCTGTCGTGGTCGCGCCCGGGGCGCCGCGGGCAGACCTTCTCGCCGGCCATCGCGTTCTGATGACGCTGTCGAAAGACAATCCGCTTCACTGGATCGAGGAGTGGGCGGCCTTCCACGTTGCCCGGCACAGAGCGAGCGCTGTGCTCGTCTACGACAACGGCTCGGGCGGCTATTCCCCCGAGGCGCTGGCGACGACGCTGGCGCGGGTTCCCGGACTCCGCCGGGCGGTGGTCGTGCCGTGGCCGTTCCCCTACGGCGTCGGCGGCCGGCCTGAGTATCCCGCGCTGGACAACTTCTGCCAGACCGGCATGCTCGATCATGCCCGCCGCCGCTTCTGTACCACAGCGGCCTCAGTACTCAACCTCGACGTTGACGAGCTGCTGCCGCGCAAGGGGCCATCGATCTTCGACCGCATCGAATCCGGATCGCTCGCCGCCATCCATTTTCGCGGCCTGTGGGTCGAGCGCGAGGGTGTCCGCGAGCATGAGCAGGCGCTGGCGCTCCGTCATCGGGATTGCGGCTACGTCTGGCGTAGCCAGCTCGCGGCTGCAGCGGCTGGCGCCGGCCACCGCCTTTGCCGGACGAAATGGATCGCAGTACCGTCACGGTGCGGAGCCGGCGCCGAGTGGGGGGTGCACGAAGTCTACGCCGCGACCGAGGACGCGCGCTCCACCCAGAGCGACTGGCGAATGACGGACGAGACGTTCCATTATCGGCACTTCCGCCAGATCAACGCAGGCTGGAAGATCGACCGCTGGCGGAGTTCGGAACCGTTCGATGCGATCTGTGTGAAGGACCAGCAGCTCGCCCGCGACATGACGCGCTGGCTGGGCTGGCGCAATGACCGACCACGGCACGGCGGTCGCCGTTCGAACAAGACCTGATCCATTAGAGCGAAACAGAGACGGGCGCGCGGTCGCGTCGATTCCGCGTCGGCGCATCAACCCACCAGGTTTTCAACAGGCGCCCGGAGATAGCCCAAGGCGTTTGACGCTTTCGATCTTATCATAATATCATAGGCTCGATGAGCGTCATCGATCCTGCCCGCGATCAAGACTTCTGGAGCGCCGCCATGGCGGCGTCGGAGGCGCGCGGCATGGGGCGCCCGCTCGATTCCAGCCGGAGCCTGCTCGGACGGGTCGTGCATACGGTCGGCCGCAAGATCGTGGGCGGCGAACTGCCGCCGGGTGCCGTCATGCCGGTCGAGGCCGAGTGGGGCGCCCAAATGGGTGTCAGCCGCACGGTGATGCGCGAGGCGACCAAGGTTCTGATCAGCAAGGGACTGGTCGAATCGCGCCCCAAGACCGGGACTCGGGTCCGCGGCGCCGAGTTCTGGAACCGGCTCGATCCGGACGTGCTCGCATGGCAGATGGCGGTGGCACCCCGCGAGACCTTTGTTCGCGAGATTTTCGAGTTCCGCCGCACGATCGAGCCGTCGGTCGCCGCGCTTGCCGCCACGCGCGTGACGCCTGAGCAGCTCGACGGGATGGCCCGGGCGCTCGACGGCATGACCGAAGCCGGCGACGACGGCCGCCAGTTCATCGGGCCCGATCTCGACTTCCATCTCGGCATTCTCAACGCTGTCGACAACGGCATGATCCGTTCGCTGAGCGGGGTGATCGAAACGGCGCTGACGATCAGCATGTATCTCTCGCTCGACAATCCGCGCGGCCAGCGTCACTCGCTGCCGCTCCATCGTGCGGTCTACGACGCGATCCGTGCCGGCGAGCCCGAAGGCGCGCGCTCGGCCATGCTTCGCCTCGTCGACGACGCCGAGGACGACGCTGCCAAGGCGATGAAGACGCGCGGCGTTGGCGGCACCGGACGAAACGGCAAGAGTAGAAAGGGTTAGGGCGCAGCGATGTCGGGGAAGCGACTCCGTTCAGAGGCCTGGTTCGGCGGCACCGGCAAGAACGCCATGATGCATCGGAGCTGGATGAAGAACGAAGGCCTGCCGAACGATTCGTTCGACGGCCGGCCGGTGATCGGCATCTGCAACACCTGGTCCGAGCTCACGCCCTGCAATGCCCACTTCCGGCAGATCGCCGAGAAAGTCCGCCGCGGCGTGCTCGAGGCCGGCGGGCTGCCGCTCGAATTCCCGGTGATGTCGCTGGGCGAATCCAATCTGCGTCCGACGGCGATGCTGTTTCGCAATCTCGCCAGCATGGACGTCGAGGAATCGATCCGCGGCAATCCGATCGACGGCGTCGTGCTCCTGGTCGGCTGCGACAAGACCACCCCGGCGCTGCTGATGGGGGCGGCGAGCTGCGACCTGCCGACCATTGCGGTGTCGGGCGGGCCGATGCTGAACGGCCGGTTCCGCGGCCGGGAAGTCGGCTCCGGGACCGACGTCTGGCGCTTCAGCGAGGACGTCAAGGCCGGGCGGATGCCGGTCGCTGATTTCCTCGAGGCCGAGGCCTGCATGGCCCGCTCGGCCGGACACTGCATGACGATGGGGACCGCCTCGACCATGGCGTCCATGGTCGAGAGCCTCGGCATGGGCCTTCCCGGCAACGCCGCCATTCCGGCGGTGGATTCGCGGCGCGCCGTGCTCGCCCAGATGGCGGGCCGGCGGATCGTCGAGATGGTCCGCGAAGACCTCACGATCTCGAAGGTTCTGACCCGGCCGGCCTTCGAGAACGCGATCCGCGCCAATGCCGCGATCGGCGGCTCGACCAACGCCGTCCTCCATCTGCTCGCCATCGCCGGTCGGCTTGGCGTGCCGCTCGATCTCGACGACTGGGACCGGCTCGGGCGAAACGTGCCGACCATCGTCGACCTCATGCCGTCGGGACGGTTCCTGATGGAGGAGTTCTACTATGCCGGCGGCCTGCCGGTGGTGCTGCGCGCCCTTGACGATGCGGGCCTGCTCAACCGCGATGCGGTCACCGTCAATGGCCGGACCATCGGCGAGAACAACGCCGCGGCGGAGAACTTCAACTCCGAGGTGATCCGTCCGCTCGACCAGCCGCTGACGGCGGACGGCGGCATCATGGTGCTGCGTGGCAACCTCGTCCCCGGCGGCGCCGTGCTGAAGCCCTCGGCGGCGACCCCGGCGCTGATGCAGCATCGCGGCCGGGCCGTCGTGTTCGAGACCATCGAGCACTACCACGAGCGGATCGAGGATCCCGCGCTCGACATCGACGAGAGCTGCGTGATGGTGCTCAAGAACTGCGGGCCGCGCGGTTATCCGGGCATGGCCGAGGTCGGCAACATGGGCCTGCCGGCGAAGCTTCTCAAGAAGGGCGTGACCGACATGGTGCGTATCTCCGATGCCCGGATGAGCGGCACCGCCTATGGCACGGTCGTCCTCCACGCCGCGCCCGAGGCGGCGGCCGGCGGGCCGCTCGCGGTGGTCCGCGACGGCGACATGA
>JAGRKZ010000151.1:31675-31798 GCA_020442065.1 Bauldia sp. | reverse complement strand
ACACCGCGATGCTGGTGATCGTCGCCCCGCTTTACGTGCCGCTGGTCGCTACGCTCGATCTCGGCATCGACAGGCAATACGTGCTGATCTGGTACGGCGTCCTCTACACGATCACCTGCCAGA
>JAGRKZ010000151.1:30828-31661 GCA_020442065.1 Bauldia sp. | reverse complement strand
TCGGCTACAACCTGTTCCTGATGCGGGCGATGGCACCGCCCGAAATCAACATCATCGATATCTACCGCTCCATCATCCCCTTCGTCGGAGTGATGATCCTGGCGCTGATCCTGGTCACGGTGTTCCCCGAGATCGCGATCTGGCTGCCGCAGCAGTTGAACGGAAGATGAGGCGAATGGCGGCCGTTGGCCGCTCCAATCAGCAAGGAGAGATCAGATGACGACACGACGCAAATTCATCGCCGGCGCCGCCGCTGCGGTCCCGGCCACGCTCGCTGCCCCGGCGGTGCTCGCCCAGGCGCCGATCAAATGGCGGATGCAGACCTATGCCGGGCCTGCCCTCGCGGTCGAGGTCGTCGACACCTGCGTCAAGCAGTTCAACCAGATCGCCCAGGGCCAGATGGAGATCGAGCTGTTCTATGCCGACCAGCTCGTCCCGACGGGCGAACTCTTCCGCGCCATGCAGAAAGGCACCATCGACGCCGTCCAGTCGGACGACGATTCGATGGCGTCGCCGACCGAGGTGACGGTGTTCGGCGGTTACTTCCCGCTCGCCCTCCGCTACTCGCTCGACGTGCCGGCGATCTTCAATCATTGGGGCCTCGACGCGATCTGGAAGGAGGAATACGCCAAGGTCGGCGTCAAGCACATCTCGGCCGGTTCGTGGGATCCCTGCAACTTCGCCACCCACAAGCCGATCACCTCGCTCAAGGACCTTGAGGGTCTGCGCATCTTCACCTTCCCGACCGCCGGCCGCTTCCTGTCGCGCTTCGGCGTTGTGCCGGTGACCCTGCCCTGGGAGGATGCCGAGGTCGCGCTGCAGACCGGCGAGCT
>JAGRKZ010000151.1:0-30722 GCA_020442065.1 Bauldia sp. | reverse complement strand
TCTTCGCCAACATGGACCGCTGGAACGAGGTGCCGGACCACCTCAAGACCCTGATGGAAGTCTGCTTCAACTCCTCCCACTACCATCGCCAGCACTGGTACTGGAACGGCGAGGCGTATCTCCGCGTCAACGAGCACAAGCTTGAGACGACCTCGATTCCGGAGGAGGAGTGGGCGACGGTCGAGGACGAGGCTCACAAGTTCTGGGACGAGATCGCCGCCGAGAGCGAGCTCAAGGCCAAGATCGTCAAGATCTTCCGCGACTACAACGAGACCATGGTCAAGGCTGGCAAGCCGTACCGTTACGGCTAGTCTCGCCCCGCCTTCGCAGGTCACTGCCCGGGGGGCTGCGGCCCCCCGGTTTCCCTCCACCAACAGCTAGAAGTGTACCAGTCATGCCCGGCATGTTGACCCTCGATCAATTGAGGAAGGCGGTCGCAGCGGGCGACATCGACACCGTCGTTGTCGCCTTCGTCGACATGCAGGGCCGCCTGATCGGCAAGCGGTTCCAAGCCGGTTACTTCGTCGCCGGTGCCTACGAAGAGACCCATGGCTGCGACTACCTGCTCGCCGACGACATCGACATGGAGCCGGTGCCGGGCTACGCCGCCGCGAGCTGGGAGAAGGGCTATGGCGACTTCGTCATGAAGCCCGACCTCGCGACGCTGCGGGTCATTCCTTGGCTGGAGAAGACGGCGTTGGTCCTCGCCGACGTCCAGGACCATCATCACCACGATCTCGCCCACAGCCCGCGCGGCATCCTCAAGCGCCAGGTGGCGCGCCTCGCGGAGCGGGGCATGACCGCATTTCTCGCGTCGGAGCTGGAATTCTACCTGTTCGATGAGGACTACGAGACCATCCGCCGAAAGCGGTACCACGACCTCGCCACTGCCGGCCGCTACATCCAGGACTACCACATCTTCCAGACCACCAAGGAAGAGGACGTGATGCGGGCGATCCGCCTCGGCCTCGACGGGGCCGGCATCCCGGTTGAGAACTCGAAGGGCGAGTGGGGGCCCGGGCAGGAGGAGATCAACGTCCGCTACGCCGACGCCCTCGAGATGGCGGACCGGCATGCCATCCTCAAGAACGGCATCAAGGAGATCGCCTGGGGCAAGGGCAAGGCCGTCACCTTCATGGCCAAGTGGGACTACGGGCTGGCCGGCTCCTCCTCCCATGTCCACGCCTCGCTGTGGGACAAGGCGGGCCGGAAGCCGCTCTTCCTCGACCCCAAGGCCGAATACGGCATGTCCGCGCTGATGCGGGCTTTTGTGGCCGGCCAGCTCAAATATGCCGGCGACATCACCTGGTTCCTCGCCCCGTACGTCAACTCCTACAAGCGCTTCCAGGCCGGCACCTTCGCGCCGACCAAGGCGATCTGGAGCCGGGACAACCGCACCGCCGGCTTCCGGCTGGTCGGGGAGGGGTCGAAGGCGATCCGGGTCGAGTGCCGGATCGGCGGCGCCGACCTCAATCCCTATCTCGCCTTTGCGGCGCTGATCGCTGCCGGACTTGCCGGCGTCGATGAGAACCTTGAGCTCGAAGCGCCGTTCGTCGGCGACGCCTACGTCGGCGAGCGGCTGCGCGAGGTGCCCAAGACCCTCCGTGCCGCGACGGCGCTGCTCGCCAAGTCGAAGATGCTCCGCGCCGCGCTCGGCGACGACGTGGTCGACCACTATGTCCGCACCGCCGAATGGGAGCAGTTCGAGTACGACCGCCGTGTCACCGACTGGGAGCTGCAACGGGGTTTCGAGCGGTATTGACGAGTGGCGCTGGCGGCGCGCATGCAGAAGAGCAAACGTTGAATTTCCGGGAATTCTGCCATGGATGCAAGCAAGCAGCCCCTGCCGAAGAAACCGCGGCGCCACCCTCTCATCGGTGCCATGAAGGGTCTCCTTACGATTGCACCGGGTGTCGATCTGACCGAGCCCGCCTTCCCCGGCTGGGCGGACCTGATCGAAGAGAAGTACGGCAAGGGCAAGCTGTGTGACGAGTAAGAGACAAGGGCGGTGCCGTTGCGCTCTCGCCCAATGAAAAGAAAGTGGGCCTGTCTCGACCGGCCCATCCAATGAGGAAACGCCCATGACCGAGACCATCAAGATCATCTCTCCCATTGACGGCTCGGTCTATGCCGAGCGGCCGGTCGCGACGGCCGCCGAGCTTGACGCTGCGGTGTCGGCGGCGCGTGCGGCCCAGGCCGAGTGGCGGCGGGTGAGTATCGCCGAGCGCGGGCGCTACATGCTCGCCTTCCTCGAGGCGCTCCTGGCCATGAACGACGAGATCGTCACCGAGCTCGCCTGGCAGATGGGCCGGCCGACCCGCTACGGCGGCGAGAAGGGCGGGGTCGAGGAGCGCACCCGCGCCATGGTCGCTCTCGCCGAGGAGGCGCTCGCCCCGTACGTCCCGCCGGCGAAGGAGGGCTTCCGCCGCTACATCGCCCGCGAGCCGCTTGGCGTCGTCCTCGTCATCGCGCCGTGGAACTATCCCTATCTCACCGCGGTCAATTCGATCGTCCCCGCCCTGCTTGCCGGAAATGCGGTCCTCCTCAAGCACGCCTCGCAGACGCTGCTGGTCGGCGAGCGCTTCGCCGCCGCCTTCGAGAAGGCGGGGCTTCCGGCCGGACTCTTCCGCAACCTCGTCCTCTCCCACGCCGAGACCGAGCGTCTGATCGCCTCCGGCCGCGTCGACCACATCAATTTCACCGGGTCGGTCGAAGGCGGCCGGCAGATCGAGCGCGCCGCCGCCGGAACCTTCGCCTCGCTCGGCCTCGAGCTCGGCGGCAAGGACCCGGCCTACGTCATGGCCGACGCCAAGCTCGATCACGCCATCGAGAATCTCGTCGACGGCGCTTTCTACAACTCCGGCCAATGCTGCTGTGGCATCGAGCGGATCTACGTCGACGCCGCGATCTATGACGACTTCGTTTCCGGCGTCGCCGAGCTGACCAAGAAGTACGTCGTCGGCAGCCCGCTCGACCCGGCCACCACCCTCGGTCCGATGGCGCGGGGCAAGTTCGCCGATCTCGTCCGCGAACAGGTCGCAGAAGCCAGGCGCAAGGGCGCGACCGCGCTCGTCAACATGGCGGTCGAGGGCGATCGCCCCGGCTCGCCCTATATCGCCCCGGAAGTGCTGGTCGGGGTCAATCACCAGATGGCGGTGATGCGCGAGGAGAGCTTCGGGCCGGTCGTCGGCATCATGAAGGTGCGCGACGCGGAGGAGGCGGTGACGTTGATGAACGACAGCCCCTACGGCCTCACCGCCTCGATCTGGACCACGGACATGGACCGCGCCGCCGATCTCGGCGCCCGCATCGAGACCGGCACGGTGTTCATGAACCGCTGCGACTATCTCGATCCGCAACTCGCCTGGACCGGCGTCAAGGACACCGGCCGCGGCGTCTCGCTGTCGAAATTCAGCTTCGAGGCGCTCACCCAGCCGAAGAGCTTCCACCTCCGCGCCGTTCAAGGCTGACCGCGGGATCCGTTCAACGTCAACGCGAGGAGAGACCCGCGCCATGGGCTACGTACAGAAAGTGCTGCAGCCGGGCGAGACGCTCATCTACGAGACCAACGTCTCCTGGATCAGCTACGTGCCGGGCGTGCTCCTCCTGCTTCTCGCCCTTGTCTTCTTCGTCGTCGCCGGCGAGCTCTTTGCCTGGCCGCTGTGGGACACGATCGTCTCTGGCATCATCCTGCTCGCGGCGCTCTGGTTCCTGTTCACCGCATGGTTCGAGCGCTGGACCACCGAGATCGCCATCACCGACCGCCGCATCATCCATAAGACCGGATTCATCCGTCGCGACACCATCGAGATGAGCGTGGAGAAGGTCGAGAGCGTCGACGTCAACCAGTCGCTGCTCGGCCGCATGCTCGACTACGGCGACATTCTCGTCCGCGGCACCGGCGCCGGGCTCGCGCCGCTTCGCCACATGGCCTCGCCGCTGGTCTTCCGCAGCAAGCTGACCGGCACCTCCCATCACCTCAAGGCCCCCACCCCTGATCAGGACTGAATCGAGATGTCTGCGACGTCGCCGCGTGCCAACTGGAACTACCCGACCGCCATCCGCTTCGGCGCCGGTCGCATCGCCGAGCTGCCCGAGGCTTGCCGCGCCGCCGGCATCACCCGGCCGCTCTTCGTCACCGATGCGGGGCTGGCGAAGCTGGACGTCACCGGCAAGGCGATGACTATCCTCAAGGAGGCCGGCCTCGCGCCCGGCTTCTTCGCCGACGTGCAGCCCAACCCGGTCGAGGCCAACCTCACTGCAGGCGTCGCCGCCTTCCGCGCCGGCGGTCATGATGGCGTCGTCGCCTTCGGCGGCGGCTCCGGTCTCGACACCGGCAAGCTCATCGCCTTCATGTCCGGGCAGACCCGTCCGGTCTGGGACTTCGAGGACATCGGCGACTGGTGGACCCGCGCCGATGCCGACGGCATTGCCCCCATCGTCGCGGTGCCGACCACCGCGGGCACCGGGTCCGAAGTGGGCCGCGCCGGTGTGCTCACCAACGAGGCCACCCACACCAAGAAGATCATCTTCCACCCCAAGCTGATGCCGCGGATCGTCATTTGCGATCCCGAGCTCACCGTCGGGATGCCGCCGGCGATCACCGCGGGCACGGGCATGGATGCGCTCGCGCACTGCCTCGAGGCCTACTGCGCCGTCGGCTACCATCCGATGGCCGAAGGCATTGCGGTTGAGGGTATGCGGCTCGTCTTCGCCAACCTGCCGCGGGCGGTCGCGGACGGCAAGGACATCGAGGCGCGCGCCAACATGATGGCCGCAGCAGCAATGGGCGCCACCGCCTTCCAGAAGGGCCTCGGCGTCGTCCACTCGCTGTCGCACCCGATCGGGGCGCTCTACAACACCCACCACGGCATGACCAACGGCGTGTTCATGCCTTACGTGCTCGCCTTCAACCGCCCGGCGGTCGAGGCCAAGATCGATCGCCTGGCCGCCTGGCTCGGCCTTGCGGGCGGTTTCGACGGCTTCCAGTCGGCGCTGCTCGACCTTCGGACGCGGACGGGCGTGCCGCACACGCTGCGGGGCCTCGGCGTCGATGATGCGCGCTTCGACGAGATGGCGGCGATGGCGGTCGACGACCCCAGCACCGGCGGTAACCCGGTGCCGTTCGATGCCGCCGCGGGCAAGCGCCTCTTCCGCGCCGCCTATGACGGCGACCTCGCCGGCGTCTAGGCCGACGACACCGGGGCCGTCCGCTGACAGGCCGCCGCCGTCTGCCATAATCCCGTTTGCCGGTTGATTCGTCCGGAAAGGAAGCGGGGTGAGCGAGAGGCTCTCCGGTCTTGCGGCAGCAGCTTCGGAGGTTGGCGCGAGCGTTTGCGGCGGGCTGGCCAGGGTCGTGTGCGGCCGGCTTCCCGATGTCTCTTGCCGCGGTGCCGGAGTTAGGCGCGTCGCGAACGCCGTCGTGTCCCGGTGGCGGCACGGGCGTTACCGCCTCGCAGGTCGTGCGCTCCTTGCTTTGGCCCTGTTCTGGTCCGCGCCGGTCATCGCGGCGGGCCTGCCGCCGTTCGAAGGCGTCCCGATCCCGAACGGCGCGTCACCATGGATCGCCTATCGCGACTGGTATGCACAGAACCCGGGCAAACCGTACTCGGCGCTGCGCAGCGAGACCGTCAACCAGCAGCGCTTCGAGGTCCGCGAGGGCGAGCTCTTCGACGGGGCGAGCCGGTCGGAACTGGGCGGCACGACGTTCAACATCCCGGTCGCTGGCAACACGATCATGTGGGCCGCCTCGGTTCTGTTCGAGGACACCGGGCCGATCACGTCGGAGTGGCAAATCTTTAGCCAGCTCCACTCTGACGATACGAGCGCGATATCCTATCCTCCATTCTGGATCGAGTTCATCGGCGACGACACCGTGACGGTCAATACGCGGACCAGCAACGGCACGCTGGTGACGCACTGGACGTCGCCGAGGATAACGCGGAATACGTGGCACGATTTCGTTGTCCGGATCGCGCTCGACCATGCCGGCTCGGGGACGCTCGAGTTCTGGTGGGAGGGGCGGAAGGTCGTCGACTACACGGGCGAGATCGGCTACGCCGACAGCGCCTTCGTGTACCTGAAATATGGCGTCTACCGGGGAGTGTCGGCCGGAACGACGGCGATCAGGTTCGCCAATGTCGAGATCGGCACTGCGGACCTGACATCGCGGATCGACGCGCCTCTTGACGTCGACACTCCGTTGCCGACGCCACCGCTCGACGGAACGTCTCCAAGCGTCGCGCTCGCGCCCGGCGTGCTCCTGCTGTCGTCGTTCCAGGGCAACCAGCTTCAACGCCAGGCGGATGCGATCGGCGCCTACACCGCATGGATCGACCAGAGCGGGAACGGCTTCAACTGGACCCAGCCGAGCTCATGGTTCCAGCCGGCATTCATGTTCACGGAAGGGGGTTTAATCGCCGGTCACTTCGCCGGCGGTGGCCAGCGCCTGGAATACCTCGACGGGCCGACCGGAACCATGGCGGACTTCCTGTCGGTCGATCACGGCTACATGATCGTGCGGTTCGCGATCACGGCGCCTCCTGGCAACGACAGCGCAACGGCAGTCGCCAATCCGGCGCTCGTCGCGCCATCGGTCGAGGCGCCCACGATGGGAATCTACATCAAGGATAGCGGGGCCGGCCCCCCGTACGTCGCCCAGATCGTCAATGTCGACGGCGATGGCGAGGATGTGGTGGATCTCCCCGGCGTCGGGCTTGGCACCTACCACACAGCCGAATGGCGCCACGAGGGCGGCCAGCTATACGGTCGCATCGACGGCGGTGCATGGACGCAGGTGGCGAGCGGCGACACGACGGCCCTTTCCGCATCTGGCCGCCTGGGGCACTCGTGGGCGTCGTTTGTCGGCACCATTGTTGCCGTGGCGATCTACGACGCAGTGCCGCCGCCTTCGACCATGGACGCGATTCAGGCGGCAACGGCGGCAATTCCGGCACGATAGGAGCGGCCTCCAGCGTCGCGGACTCTCGCCGCGGCCGACATTCTCCCGCCCTCTTCTGCCATCATGTCGGAGCGTGATGATTCGTCCCGGGGAGCGAGAACCGTGATCGAAAAGATACCTGGCCTTGTCACGGCGGCACTGGTCGCCGCGGGCATTCTCATCACATCCGCCCAAGCCGCCACTCTCGACGATGTCCGCGCCCGCGGCCAGTTGGTCTGTGGGGTCAGCGACGGGCTCCCTGGCTTTTCCGCCCGCAGTCCCGACGGCTCGTGGTCCGGTTTCGACGTCGATGTCTGTCGCGCCATTGCGGCCGCTGCCCTGGGCGACCCCAATGCCGTCGACTACGTCCCGCTCTCGGCGGCCGCCCGCTTTGATGCGCTGAAGGATGGCAAGATCGACGTCCTCTCCCGCAACTCGACATGGACCATGTCGCGCGACCTCGGCGGACTCGAGTTCGCCGGTATCGCCTTCTACGACGGTCAGGGCTTCATGGGCCATGTCGTGGATGGCATGACCAGCGCGCTCGAGCTCAACGGCGCCCGCGTCTGCGTCGTGACCGGCACCACCACGCAGGACAACGCCGCCGCCTGGTTCGCCCAGAACGGCATGGAGGTCTCGTTCGTCCGTTTCACATCCCGCCCGGAGGCGCGGATGGCGTTTGCGTCGAACGATTGTGACGTTTTCACTGCCGACGCATCTGCCCTTGCCGCGGAACGGTCGATCCTGCCCGGCCCGGACAACTACATCATCTTTCCCGAGATCATTTCGAAGGAGCCGCTGGGCCCGGTCACCCGCGATGGCGATCCGGTCTGGACCGGGCTTGTCCGCTGGACCCTTTACGGTCTGATCAACGCCGAGGAGCGCGACATGACCGATGAGTCGGTCGCCGGCAACCCGTCGGAGGCCGCCGCGCTCGGCAAGTCGGCCGCCGCGCCGCTCGGGCTCGCCGAGGACTGGCTCGCGGTGGTGGTCGAGAGTGTCGGCAACTACGGCCAGATCTTCGATCGCAATCTCGGCGAGGGGTCGCCGCTCGCCATCCGCCGCGGCGTCAATGCGCTCTGGACCAAGGGGGGCATCCTCTATGCCCCGCCCATGCAGTAGGGGAGCGACCGATCGTGAACCCCGTCTTCCCGCTTCGCCACGCCGTTTTCGCCGTCCTCGCCGTGGTTCTGCTGGCCGTCGCCCTGGCGTTTCCCGGCGCCGCCCGGGCCGACCTCGCGCTGTCCCCGGCCGATCGGGTCGCGCTGCGCGCCGAAATCGTCAACCTCCTCGCCAGCGAACCCGGCCTGCCACTGCCGGTTCGTCAGCGAAGCGAGGCACTCACCGCCTACTACAGCGACGGCGCGAGTCCAATCCTGTGGATCGGCGAGCCGCGTGCGGCGGCTCTGGTCGGCTGGCTCCGTCACGCCGCCGACGACGGTCTCGACCCCGCTTCCTATCCATCCGACCAGCTCGAGCAGCTTGCCGGCGCCGTCGGCGCCACCAATTCACGCGGCCGCGCCATCGTCGAGCTTCATTTCTCGGCCGCCTTCCTGCAATACGCCTCGGACCTCCAGGTCGGGCGCTTCCTGCCGCACAAGGTCGACCCGGACTTCTTCCAGGAGGGCCGCACGATCGACCAGCTGGCGGCGCTGCAGGGCCTCGCGGTCGCGGCAGATCTCGACCGGTTCTTCATCGCCTGGCAGCCCCAGGCGCCGGAATATGCCGATCTCCGCGCTGCGCTCGCTGACTACCGGGCGCTCGCCGGGGCCGGCGGCTGGCCCGGCGTTCCTCTCGGCGACACCATCAAGCCCGGCATGAGCGACCCCCGCGTCCCGGCGCTCCGGGCCCGACTCGCGGTCACCGATGGCGCCGACCCGGTCGCGGCGCCCGGCGCCGAGGACGTCTATGACGATGCCCTCGTCGCGGTGGTGAAGGCGTTCCAGGCCCGTCACGGGCTCGATGTCGACGGCGTTGTCGGCAAGGCGTCGATCGTCGCGCTCAACGTCCCCGTCGAGACCCGCGTTCAGGATATCATGCTGGCGATGGAGCGCTGGCGCTGGATGCCGCCGCAGCTCGGCGTCAACCACCTCATCGTCAACATCGCCGGTTTCGAACTGAGGCGCTTCGCCGATGGCCGCGAGGTCGAGCGCATGAACGTCGTCGTCGGCAAGCCGTACAACAAAACGCCGGTGTTTAGCGATCAGGTTCGATATCTCGAGTTCAACCCCTATTGGAACGTGCCGACCGGCATCGCCATCAAGGAGGAGCTGCCGAAACTCAAGTCCAACCCCGCCGCCCGGGCCGCCGCCGGGTTCGAGGCAGTGCGCGGCAGCCAGGTCTACCCGCTGACCTCGATCAACTGGAGCCAGTACGGGCCGGGCAACTTCCCCTTCCAGCTCCGCCAGAAGCCGGGCCCGAACAACGCGCTCGGCCGCGTCAAGTTCATGTTCCCCAACCAGTTCGACGTCTATCTGCACGATACCCCGTCGCGCAGCCTGTTCGACAAGGCGGAGCGCGCCTTCTCCCACGGCTGCATCCGTCTCGCGCGTCCGCTCGATCTCGCCGTCCAGGTGCTCGCCGTCGGCGGCGTGCCGGGCTGGAACATGGCGCGGATCGAGCAGGTCGTGGCGTCGCGCCAGCGCACCGTCGTCAATCTCGTCGATCCGCTTCCCGTCCACATCACCTACTTCACCGCCTGGGTCGATCAGGGCATCCCCAACTTCCGCGGCGATATCTATGGCCAGGACGAGAAGCTCGTTGCCGCGCTCGACGGACGCGATCTGTCGTGGTGATCGGCTGAGCGGCGGCCCGTGCGGGGCGCCGCCCGCGCGCTCGGGACCTTGACGGCGGTGTCGGTGCGCGGTGGAACTTGTGTTGGGCCCGACCGGCCCGCTTCGATCGCCGTTGACGCTTGCAGGATAGTCGATGCCGCCCGCCGCCCGCCCGGCTGAAATCGTGTTTCTCGACCGCGAGACGCTGTCCGAGGAGACGGCGCTCCGCGCGCCCGCCTTTCCCCACCGGCTGACCACCTTCGAGCGGAGTGCGCCAGGCGACGTCCCCGCCCGCATCGCCGAGGCCGACATCGTCATCACCAACAAGGTCCCTGTCCCGGCGGAGGCGATCGCCGCTGCACCGCAACTCCGGCTGATCGCGGTCTGCGCCACCGGCACCGACATGGTCGACGTCAAGGCGGCCGCGGCGCGCGGCATCGTCGTCTCCAACGTTCGCGACTACGCCACGACCACTGTGCCGGAGCACGTCTTCGCGTTGCTCTTCGCGCTTCGCCGCAGCCTCGTCGCCTACCGTGACTCGGTGCGCGCCGGCCGCTGGCAGACCGCCAGCCAGTTCTGCTTCTTCGATCACCCCATCCGCGATCTCGCCGGCTCGACCATGGGCATCGTCGGTCGTGGCTCGCTCGGCAACGCCGTCGCGGGCATCGCGACGGCGTTGCGGATGGAAGTGATCTTCGCCGGCCGGAAGGGCGAGGCATCGCCGCCGGCGCCCTACGCCGCCTTCGACGAAGTGCTCCGGCGGTGCGATGTCCTCTCTCTCCACCTGCCGCTCAAGCCCGAGACCCGCAACCTCATCGGCGCGCCGGAGTTCGCCCTGATGGCACGGCGGCCGATCCTCATCAACGCGTCGCGCGGCGGCCTTGTCGATGAGGTCGCGCTCGGCACTGCGCTTCGCTCCGGCCAGATCGCTGCCGCCGGCTTCGACGTCGCGACTGCCGAGCCGCCGGCCGCCGACAACCCGCTGATGGATCTCCTCGACCTACCCAACTTCATCCTCACTCCGCACGTCGCGTGGGCGAGCCGCGAAGGCCAGCAGGCGCTCGCCGACCAGCTGGTCGACAACATCGACGCCTTCTGGCGAGGGCACCCGCGGAACGTGGTCGGAGCCGGCTGAGCGCGGCGGGTCTACCCGTCCTCGATCGTTCCGGGCAAGGCGATCAGCATGGCCGGGATCTCGCGCTCGTCGATCGCCTTGAGATATTCGTGGCCGTCGCGGCTGACCGTCACGTGCAGCCAGGTCTTCTCCCCGTTCGCGTCGACCAAGTAGAACTCCCAGCGCCGCTCGCGGATGCCGTCAATGGCGTCGGCAATCGGCAGGCGCCAGGCAGAGCCATCCGCGTTCCGTCCGCCGATGTGGGTGACGGAGCGGTACGGGTTGAGCCGGTGGTCCTTGGCCGCGCACAGGACCTGGATGCTCTGGACCATGCCGCGATTATCCGACAGCCGATCCCGGAATCCTAGCCGAGGGTGCGCTCGATCAGCCGGCCGATCCGCGCCGCGAAGTCGGCCGGATCCTCCGGCGCCTCGCCGTCGAGAATGCGTGCCTCGCCGTAAAGCAGCACCGCGGCGTCCTCGAGCGCCTCGGCGGAGCCGCCCGCCGTCGCCTTGACCGAGAGCGCCTTGATCAGCGGATGAGTCGGGTTGAGTTCGAGGACGGGCGCCGTGCGGGCCTTGAGCTGCTCGTGCGCGGACAGGATTTTCTCGAGCTGCCGGTCCGGACCCATGTCGGGCGCCACCAGGCAGACCGGGCTCGTGGTGAGGCGGGCCGAGGCGCGAACGGCGCTCACCTTGTCGCCGAGTGTCTGCTTCAGCCGGGCGGCGAGCGTCGCCACCGCGCTCTCCGGCGCCGAGTCTGGCGTCTCGGCGCCCTCCGCGACCGGGATCTTGTCGAGGTCGGCCGCGCCCTGCGTCACCGACTGGAAGGGCTTGCCGTCATAGCCGAGCGCCGTCCGCACCCAGAAGGCGTCGACCGGGTCGGCGAGCACCAGCACCTCAACCCCGCGCCGGGCGAACCCTTCGAGCTGCGGACTGGCGAGGATCGTCTTGGCATCGTCGCCGAGCGCATAGTAGATCGCGGTCTGGTTGGGCCGCATCGCTGCTACGTAATCGGCAAGGCTTCGCCAGCTTTCGCCGCCGGTGGTGGTCCTGAAGCGGACGATCTTGTAGAGCGCGTCGCGCCGCTCGGCGTCCTCGTAGAGCCCTTCCTTCAGCACCGGGCCGAAGGCGTCCCATACCTTTTCGAAGCGCTCGCGGTCGTCGCCGGCCAGCTTGTCGAGGTCGCCGAGGATGCGTGTCGTCACGCCCTTGCCGATCGCCTCCAGGACCGGGTTCTTCTGCAGCATTTCGCGCGAGAGGTTGAGCGGCAGGTCCTCGGAATCGATGACGCCACGCACGAAGCGTAGCCATGCCGGCAGGATCTTCGCCTCGTCGGTGATGAACACCCGCCGGACGTATAGCTTCACGTGTCCGCGCCGTTCGGGATCGAACAGGTCGAACGGCTTCATCGACGGCACGAACAGGAGCACCGAGTACTCGTTCCGCCCTTCGGCCCGGTAGTGGACGGTCAGCGCCGGCTCGTCGTACTGGCGGCTGACATGCCCGTAGAACTCGGTGTACTCGGCCTCGCTCACGCTCGATTTCGGCTTCCGCCACAGCGCGCTGCCGTCGGCGAGCGTCTTCGCGGCCTCGCCGCCGCCGAGCTGGAGGAGGATCGGCACCGGCACGTGCGCGGAATACTCCTGGACCACCCGCTCGATCGTCGCCTGTTCGGCGTAGCTCCTCGCGTCCTCGCTGAGTCTGAGCAGCACCCGGGTGCCGCGCGCCGGTGCGTCTTCGAGCGCCACCGGTTCGATCGCATAGGTGCCCTGGCCGTCCGAAATCCAGCGCCAGGCTGCGCCCGAGCCGGCCTTCCGCGAGGTGACCTCGACCGAGGTGGCGACGATGAAGGCCGAATAGAAGCCGACGCCAAACTGGCCGATCAGGGCCGAGCCCTCGGCGCCGCCGCTGAGGCCGTCGAGGAAGGCGCGGGTGCCGGAGCGGGCGATGGTGCCGAGGTTGCCGGCCAGCTCGTCGCGGTCCATGCCGATGCCGTTGTCGGCGACCGTCAGGGTTCCGGCGGTCTTATCCGGGATGAGGGTAATGCGGAAGTCCGCGTCCTCGGCGAGCAGTCCGGGATGCTCGATCGCGGTCACCCGCAGCTTTTCGCAGGCATCGGCGGCATTGGAGATGAGCTCGCGAAGGAAGACGTCGCGGTTGGAATAGACCGCATGGACCATCAGCGAGAGGAGTTTGGAGACCTCCGCCTCGAAGTTCCGCGTCTCCCGCTGTCCGCTCCCGTTCTTGGTCATGCCTGAAAGCCCTGCTGGTGTTCGCAAAATCCGGCCGTGATATCGCCGGTCAGGCCACAGGTTTCAAGGCTTTCGATCCGGCGGGCGCCGCAAACAAAAAGGCCGGCGCGAAGGCCGGCCTATCGTTGCTTCCGTCTGCCCTGGGGCAGGTGGTTCGGTCCAGCGTCGACCCCGGGGGGCTGGGGGGCTGAGAATTACCGAAGCCTTCGCCGAACCGAACCGTCCGAGAAGTCAACATGGGCATGATCGGCCTCCAACGTGGCCGGTCCTAGGCGCAATATGGGCGAAATCGTGATTTCTGGCGCGGCGAACGAAAGCGCTGCGGCCGCCCGCCAATGCAATCCCGCCGCCAAGGCGGTTTTGCCTGATTTCTGCCGTTCGTGAAGGTGTGTGAGGGCTTGACCGGCAGGCGGTCCCGCCTCAAGATTCGCGTTGCGTTCCTCCCTCGGGGATTGATCATGACGAGCCGCGCTGGCGGGCTGCCCGATGCCTCTCGTTTGCAGCGTTGGCTGCTGGTGTATCTCGCCGTCATCACCGGAGAGGATTCCGGTTCCATCGATCCCGATGCGCCGCTGGCGCAGTTCGACCTGGATTCCGTCGATGCAGTGGAAATGGCGTCGCAATTCGAGAAGACCTTCGTCTGCCGGATCGGGCCGGAATCCTTCCTTCAAGGGCAGCAGAGCGTCCGCGCGCTGGTTCCCCGCCTTCTCGAAGCAATCGAGGCCCAAGCGGAAGAAGGTGCCGCCGCTGCTTCCGCCGCCGCCGAGGATCGAGGCATATTCCCGGCCTGACCCTAAAGTCGTCGGCCTGCTCACCAACCCTCGCGCCACGCCGGCGCAGCGGCTCCGGGCCTGTCGTTACCTCGTGCGGTTCGGACGGATCGGACAGGCGGTCACCGCCGTCTCGGCGATGCTCGAGGACCCGGCCCTGCGTGACGAGGCCGAGGACATCCTCCGGCAGATCCGGATCGTGCGGAAGATGGGCCTCGACCGCGACCTTCGCCTTGCCGAAGCCGCGGCGTCTTCCCCCGTCACGGCCGGGACAGCGAAGGGGGCGGCCCGGAAGGTCAAGAGGAAGAAGGACGTAGACGGTGATGCGCTGGAGCAGGACCGCGGCTACTGGGTGGTGCCGGCCGGTTCGGACACGACGCTCATCGCCTTCACCGGCAAGGCGATGCGGCTCGACATCTCAATCTACTTCATGCAGCGGCTGCTGAGCCGCTTCGGCCTCAACGTCATCTACGTCTTCGACTGGGCAGACGCCTTCTACTACGGCGGGGTGACAGGCCTCGGCACGAATCTCCGCCAGACGACCCGGAGCCTCCGCGCCCTCTGTCGCGAGCTTGGCAGCAAGAAGGTGATCTGCTTCGGCCAGTCGACCGGTGGCTACGCCGCGATCCGCTATGGGGTCGAGCTCAAGGCGGATGGCGTGCTTTCGTTCAGTCCGGTCATCCTGCCGGTGCAAAAACAGCGCTGGCTCGATCATATCGCCAGAAAGACCGGCGTCCGGCTCCAGCCGCGCGAGGTCGACCTCCGGGTGGTCTTGGAGCGGGTTCATCGGGTTCCATTCACCCGGATCGTCTATGGCGACGGCAACCCGGCCGACGTTCGCTCCGCGCGTCACCTCGCCGGCGTGACGAACGTGGTCGAGCATGCCCTTCCCGGCGTCACCACCCACGGAACGGTCGAGGAGACGACCCTCGCCGGCACGTTTCCCGACATCCTCAACGATTTCTGCCGGGACGTCGGCATCCGCGCCGGACGGCGGATCAGGCCGAGGCGAGCGCCTTCAGGTAAGCGATCACGAGAATCGCGCGCTCGTGCTGCGCGCCGAGCGCCTGGGGACGCGGATTCGCCTCGATGAACCACAGCCGGTCCTGCGGGTCGATCGCCAGATCAACCCCGCACTCGTAGATATCTTCGGAGCCGGGACGGGTGATCAGAATGTCCGCAACGCCCCGGGCGAGTGCCAGCGCCTCTGCTTCGATGTCTCCGGCCGGCCGCACCTTGCGCGTCGCGAGGAACGAGGCGATCGGCATGTACGCGCCGCCGCGGGCCCCGTTCGAAACCAGCTTGCCCTGGGCGGCGATTCGACCGGCCATTCGCGCGAGGTCCCAGCCGCCTCCCGGGGTACGCACGATATCGACACGGATCGCAACGGGTTGACCGAGTTCGTCGCGTGACTCGATGAGACGCTGGACAAGGTAGGGTCGATAGGACATCCGTCCGCGAATGGTCTTGAGGACCCGTGCCACGGCGCCGGTGGCACTGCCCTGCCAGCGGACGTCGTCGCGGATCACGCTCCAGGTCTCCCCGTCCCGGATCGCGAACTGGATGCCGATACCGCGCATCCCGTCGCTCGCCTTCACGACGATGCCGCCGCCGGCCAGCCAGCCGGAGAGTTGTGCCTCGGCCCGGTCCGGGTCGAGACGCTCGCCAGGGATCGCGTATTGAGAAAAGGGAGACGATTGCACCAGACGGTCCACCTCGAGCTTGTCCCGGTCGCGGAAATCGACGACGCGAGCCCGCGCCCTGATCCAGCGATCAACGCCCTCTTCTTCCGGCGACCGCGGCCGGTTGATGTAGAGGATCAACGAGGGCAGATCGGCTGGTTCCTCGGTCCATCGCCCCCGCGCCCAGCGACGTGACATCACCCTGGTGTTGCCGAGGTCGCAGTCCTTGGTTGAGAAGAAGCGAAGGTCCACCTCCTGCAACGCCGCTTCGGCCATCATGGCCCGCAAGCGCAGCGGGGGGAGAGAGTCGATCGGTGAGACCTGGAACGAAAAGATGCCGACCGAACCGACGGACATGCCGCACCCGACGAGGGACCAAAGGGGAGGTGAAAATCGAAGTCGACGGGAGAGTATCGTCGAAAGCGCCGGGCCGCCAGACGACGGCCTTCCAGGTCGGCCTCAGGGGAAGCGCGCCCCGCGCGGCCGGAATGCGAAGACGCCGGCGGCGACCGGAACCGGGCTGCCGCTCTCGGCGACCTCGTATCGCGCCTGTTCCTCAAGTTGCTCCAGTCGCAGCGGCGCCCGCCACGGGTCGCCGATCAGGGCGGCGATGCCGGCGTCGGCGCAGCGGTCGAGAAACCTGGTCACGCGCGTCGCCAGCGCCTCGCTGTAGAAGAGGTCGCCGACGAGGACCAGATCGACAGGGGGTGGCTCGCTGTCAGTGATGTCGGCCGCGATCACGTCCGCCGCGACGGCGTTGAGCTCGAGATTCAGGTCGAGCGCCGCCACCGCGTAGGGATCGGTTTCGGCCGCGGTCACGGAATTTGCACCGGCTTTGGCAGCGGCGATTGCCACGACCCCCGAGCCCGCGCCGAGGTCGAGGACGCGCTTGCCCACGACCAGGCCCGGGTTGTCGAGGATATGGCGGGCAAGCGCCAGCCCACCGGCCCAGTGGTAGGCCCAATAAGGCGAACCGAACCCCTTGGCGTCGCCCCTCGCCAGCCGTCCGAGACGGCTCGACGGCAGCGCCTTGTGGAGCCGTATCTCGGCGATTCCCGGCACGGCGGCGACAGGAAGGTTGGACCGGATGAAGCGCTTCGCATCCTGCATGATCTGCCCGGCCGCAATTCCGGAGCTGAAATTCGCCTGACCCGCCATAGGCGCGAACGGCGACAGCTGCAACTGCGGTCGATCGAAGAGGCGTTTCCGCGCCGGGACACTAAATCTTGCGTGCGAATTGTCCAATTCTCCAGCTTTTGGGGAGACGCAGCGCGCTCTGGCGGATTCGTCGAAGGGCTTGCCTTGGCCCGCCACGGGGGCGATCATGACGCCTTGATGACGGCGGAGGAGCCATGAGCGAGGTGGGAGAAGAAGAGCCGTCCGGCGGCCGGGCCAGCGTCGTCGCCCTCGCCGCCCGCACGGACAGGCCGACGCCGAGCCCGACCGTGATGTTCGACCGTCGGGAGCTCGACCAAATTCTCCGGCTTTACGGACGCAAGGTGGCGGAGGGGGAATGGCGGGACTACGCCATCGACCAGCACCGGGATGAGGCGGTCTTCTCGGTTTTCCGGCGGACGTCCGAGGTGCCGCTCTACCGCATCGTCAAGCAGCCGAAGCTGGCCCGCCGCCAGGGTGCTTACGCCCTCATCGCCGGTTCGGGATTGATCCTCAAGCGCGGGCATGATCTTGGCAACGTGCTGCGCTTCCTCGACAAGCCGGTGCGGCTCGTGGTCTGAGGCGTCGGGGCGCCGCGATCAGCGGATCGGCCGCTCGGGAGGCGTAGAGGCGCCCGGTCCGAGGCTTCGCTGCATCAGCACCGAGTCCCGCCACAGGCCGAACTTGTGACCAAGCGTGGGCAGCCTCCCGACGACCGTGAACCCCTCGCTCTGGTGGAGCGCGATCGACGCGGCATGACGCGCGTCGCCGATGACCGCCACCATCTGGCGGAACCCTTCGGCCTCGCACGCGGCGATCAGTGCCTGGAGCAGCATCCGCCCGACACCCTGACGCTTGGCGTCGGGGGCGACGTAGAGCGAATCCTCGACCGTATGGTTGTAGCCGACCCGTGGACGCCAGTTGCTGGCATAGGCGTAGCCGAGCACTTTGCCTGCGCCGTCGGCGCAGACCAGATACGGGAAGCCCGCCGCGACGAACGCCGCCATCCGCCGGGCCATTTCCTCCTCGTCCGGCGGCGTGAACTCGAAGCTGGCCGTTTCGGTGCGAACCGAGTGGCCATAGATCGCGGTGATGGCGGCGATGTCGTCCGGCCTCGCCGGGCGGATGGTGCGGTCGGTCATGTCCGAAAAGGGCAGGGACGGTCTGGTGCGTGTAGTGACCCTATCACGCCCGCGGGGCAGCGGCAGCAGCCACGGTCTGTCGGCGCCCGAAAATGAGACGGGCGCGGCGTTGCCGCCGCGCCCGTTCGAAGTCCAGGATGCTGCCGCGGCTTAGCGGCGGTCGCCGAACAGCTGCAGCAGGAACAGGAAGATGTTGAGAAAGTCGAGATAGAGCGCCAACGCGCCCATGATCGCCTTCCGCCCGGCGACGGTCCCGTCGTCAATGGCCGAGTACATGGTCTTGATCTTCTGCGTGTCGTAGGCGGTGAGGCCCACGAAGATCAGCACGCCGATCACCGAGATCGCGAAGCCGAGCGCGCTCGACTGCAGGAAGATGTTGACCAGCATCGCGATGATGACGCCGATCAGGCCCATGATCAGGAACGAGCCGAATTGGCTGAGGTCGCGCTTAGTGGTGTAGCCGTAGAGCGACATGGCGCCGAAGGTCGCGGCCGAGATGAAGAACACCTGCGTGATGCTCTGCGCGGTGTAGACCACGAAGATCGACGACAGCGAGATGCCGAGGAGGGCGGCATAGAGCCAGAAGGTCGTCTGGGCGGCGCCGACGCTCAGCTTGTTGATGCGGAAGCTGAGGAAGAAGACCATCGCCAGCGGGGCGAGGATCAGAACCCACATGATCGGCCCGCCGTAGATGGCCGCGCCGAGCGAGGTCAGCATGACGCCGTTCGCCATCTGGCCCACCGACTGCGACGGATCCGTGGTGGTCGCCAGCGAATAGGTCACGTAGGCGAGGATGCCGGTGATGCCGAGACCGATCGCCATGTAGTTGTAGACGCGAAGCATGTGGGCCCGAAGGCCCTCGTCGATCGCGGAGACCGCGCCGCCGACCGAGGCGCCGAAGCGTGCCGGCTGGTTGTCGTAGTTCGCCATCGATTGAAACCCTTTCAAAGGAGTCCCGGCCGGAGCCACCCCGGCCGTTTGCAGACTTGGCCGGAATATGGGGGATAAGGGTCCACCGGACAAGGTGTTTTCAGCGCTTCGGCGCCAAACTCTGCGTGATGGTGGTTGCTCAGAGATTGCGGAGCACCGGCGCCGCCTTGGCCCCGAGTACCCGCCAGGTTCCGGCCAGGCCGAAGACCAGCGTGAGGGCAAGGGCCGCGCCGGCGGCCGCGAGCGCGGGCCCGGGCAGGAAGGCGAAGGGAATCTCCATGATCGCGTCCAGCACCAGGAGTGCCGCGAGCGACCCCGCCACCAGGCCGAAAATCGCGGTTGCCGCCCCGACCAGCAGGAACTCGATCGTCAACGCCGCGATCAGCCGGCCGCGGGTAGCGCCGAGCGTCTTGAGGATCACCGCATCCCGGACGCGCTGGCGGCGGCCGGCCGCGAATGCGCCGCCGAGGACCAGCATCGAGGCGGCGAGGGTGACGGCAGAAGCCCCCCGCACCGCCCAGCCGATCTGCTCGACGATACCGTTGGCGGTCTCGATCGCGTCCTTGACGCGGATCACGGTGACTGCCGGAAAGGCCGCCACCACCGCCTTGAGAAAGGCGAGTTCTTCCTCCGCCGTGCCGCCGTCGGGGAAGGCGAGGGTGGCGAGGCTGGTGAACGGCGCGCCCCGGAAGGCATTGGGGGTGAAGACCATCACCGAGTTGATCGACAGCGATTGCCATTCGATCGTGCGGAGGCTGGCGATCTTGGCGGTCATCTCGCGCCCCAGCACGTTCACCGTCACGGTGTCGCCGATGGTGAGACCGAGACCCTCGGCGATCTCGTCGCCGAACGAGACCAGCGGCGGCCCGTCATAGTCCGCCGGCCACCAGTCGCCGGCCGACACCGGACTGTTCTCCGGCGCCGTCGCCGAATAGGTGATGCCGCGGTCGCCCCGGAGCACCCACTTGAACTCGGGGTCGACCTGCGCCTCCGCCTCCTCGACCGGCACGCCGTCGAGTGCGGTGATCCGGCCGCGGAGCATCGGCTGCATTTCAAGGGTCGCTCCCGGCGCGTGCTCCGCAACGAAGGCGCGGAGCCCCTCCGCCTCCTCGCCCTGGATGTCGAGCATGAAGAAGCTCGGCGCCGTGGCGGGAATGGTGCCGAACAGCTCGCGGCGGAAATTGCCGTCGATCAGCACCAGGGCGACCAGGAGGGTCAGGCCGAGCCCGAGCGACAGGACGACCGTCGGCGTCGGCGTTCCGGGCCGGTGGAGATTGCCCACGGCAAGCCGGACGACGGTCGAGCCGACCCGAGGCGCCCGGCGCGCCAGCGCCATCACGCCGGCGCCGACGGCCCGCAGCAGCAGGAAGGCGCCGGCGGTGGCAATCACGAACACCGCAGCGATCCGGGCGTCATAGGCGAGCGCCGTGGCGAGGCCGGCAAGGATGATCAGTGCTGTCCCCACCGCCGCGAGATAGCGGAGCGGCGGCCGGCGATTCGACGGTGCGACCTGGTCGCGGAACAGCGCCGTGGCGCTCACCTCGCGCGCCCGGCCGAGCGGGTAGAGCGCGAAGGCGAGGGCCGTGAGGAAGCCGTAGACGGCGGCAAGGCCGAGTTCGATCGGGTAGACCCCGGCGATCGGCACCGGAACCACAGCGCTCAGGAGCGAGCCGGCCACGAACGGGATGACGGCCCCGAGAGCCAGCCCGGCCGCGATGCCGAGGGCGGCGATGATCATGATCTCGGCGAGGTAGACCGCCACCGGGAACCCGGCCGGCGCACCGAGGGACTTGAGTGTCGCGATCACCGTCCGCTTGCCGTCGAGGTAGCTCGATACGGCGTTCGCCACCCCGACCCCGCCCACCACGAGCGCAGTCAACCCGATCAGCGTCAGGAATTCGGCAAAGCGCTGGATGTTGTTGGCAAGGCTTGGCGCAGCGTCGAGCCGTGTCCGCACACGCCAGGCACCGTCGGGGAAGGCCTTCTCGGCCGCTTCCCCGAGAGATTTGACGTCGGCGTCGGAAAGGTCCCCGGGGGCCGCCACGCGGTAGCGCCAGTCGACCAGGCTGCCCGGCTGGATCAGCCCTGTCGCCGGCAGCGCGTCGGCCGCGATCATCAGGCGCGGCCCAAGCGAGAAGCCGTCGGCGAGACGATCCGGCTCGGACGTGATGATGCCGCGGAGCACGAAGGCCGCCTCGCCGAGCAGCAGCCGGTCGCCTACCGCGATCCCGACCCGCGTCGCCAGTTCCGCCTCGGCCAGCGCGCCGGGCAGGCCGTCGTCGGTGCGCAACAGCGCCTGCGCGTCGCCGCCTCCTGCGATTGCGACGGCGTCGATGAGGGGATAGCGGCCGTCCACCGCCTTGAGTTCCACCAGCGCCTGCCCTTCGCCGTCCGCGCTCCGTGCGATCGCCCGCATCGTCGCGGCCCGCGAGACCGTCCCGCGCACCTCCAGCCACGCCAGTTCCTCGGCGTTTGCCTCGCGCTGGAGCAGCGTTACGGCAATGTCGCCGCCGAGGATGGCGCGCCCCTGGTCGGCCAGTCCCTGCGTCATGCCGCGGGCCACCGAGCCGACTCCGGCGATGGTGGCGACGCCGAGCACGATGCAGGCGAGAAAGATGCCGAACCCGCCGAGCCCGCCGCGAAGTTCGCGAACGGCGAAGCGGATGGCGAGCGGGAGGGTCCTCACTGCGCCGCGATCCGCGATTCGGCGGGCATCTCGTCGAGGATCCGGCCCGAGCCGAGCCGCACCGCCCGCCCGCAGCGCGCGGCGAGGGTGGCGTCGTGGGTGACGAGCACCAGCGTCATTTGCCTCTCGGCGTTGGCGCGGAACAGAAGGTCGGCGACGAGGGCCCCGTTGCCGGCGTCGAGGTTGCCGGAGGGCTCGTCGGCCAGCAGGATCGAGGGGTTGGGCGACAGCGCCCGGGCGATCGCGACCCGCTGCTGTTCGCCGCCGGAGAGCTCCGCCGGGTGGTGGTCGAGCCGGTCGCCGAGGCCGACGGCGCGGAGTTCTTCCTCGGCGCGGGCAAAGGCATCCGCCTGCCCCGCAAGTTCGAGCGGCACGGCGACGTTCTCCAGTGCCGTCATGCTCGGGATCAGGTGGAACGACTGGAAGACGATGCCGATCGCGGTCCCGCGCAGCCGGGCGAGCGCATCCTCGCCCATTGCGGTGATGTCGGTGCCGTCGATGTGGATGCGGCCCGAGGTGGGCCGTTCGAGGCCGGCCAGCGCCATCAGCAACGTCGACTTGCCGCTGCCCGACGGGCCGGTCAGGCTGAGGCTTTCGCCGGCTTCGACCGAAAGGTCGATGCCGCGCAGCACCTCGACTGCGACTGCGCCGCTCCCGAGGCGGATGCGGAGGTCCTCGCAGACGATCACTGGTCCGGCCATGCGGTGTCCCCATATGATGCCCCGTGCCCGGGCAGCAAATGGCTCATATGGGGAAAACCGCTTGTCGATCCAGACCCTTGTCGCCGCAGCCGCTGTCCTTGCCGCGGTGAGCCTGCCCGCCCGCGCCGAGCCGCTGCGCATCGTGGCGCTCGGCGACAGCCTCACGGCCGGCTACGGACTGGCGGCGCCCGAGGCCTTCACCACCCGGTTGGAGGCGGCGCTGCGCGAGCGCGGGCATGATGTCGTGGTCGTCAATGCCGGGGTTTCCGGAGACACGGCCAGCGACGGTCTGGCCCGGGTCGACTGGTCGGTGGGCGACGATGCCGATGGCGTCATCGTCGAGCTTGGCGCCAACGACGCGCTCCGCGGTGTCGACCCGGCGATCACCCGCGATGCGCTCGACCGTTTGCTGGCGCACCTCGGCGAACGCGGCCTGCCGGTACTCCTCGCCGGCATGCGCGCTCCGCCCAATCTCGGATCCGACTACGGCAAGGCTTTCGACCCGATCTACGCCGAGCTCGCTATGGAGCGCGGCGCGATCCTCTACCCCTTCTTTCTCGACGGGGTCGCCGCCCGGCCGGATCTCAACCAGCCCGACGGCATCCACCCCAATGCCGCGGGTGTGGCCGTCATCGTCGAGCGCATCCTGCCGTCGGTCGAGGCGCTGATCGCCGAGGCGAAGGCGCCGAATTAGCCCTGCCGCGCTCCGGCGTCGTCCTTGCGCCCTCGCGGCGGGATCGCCGCCCGGTAGCTCTCGACCAAGGCCTCGAACGCCGCCTGCCGCCGCGCGCCAGATTCGACCACCATCACCGAGCCCGCGCTCTTCCTCTGCCCGAACAGGTCCCGCGGCACGCCCGCATCCTCGGCGATCCGCCGCGGCACCGGGTGGTCGTAGGCCCCGGGAACGTGATACGGCGCCATTTCCGCCGCCGAATAGAGCGCCGCGAGCCGAACGTGGTTCGTCGACCCGATGAACGGCACGGGCACATGCACGAAGCCGAGACGCTTGCGGAACTGCTCGACACCGGAGCCACTGGTGTCGCTGCGCTTCATCGTCGGGCCACTCGGGCAGCCTTTCTTCCACACCTGGCCGCCCTGGAAGCCGGTGAACAGGATCCGGCCCGGCAGGTGCGGCGCAAAGGCTGCGAGCCAGAGGTCCTCGGCGGTATTGACGCTGCCGATGAACTCGTCGTGGACCGGCAGGAGGTGCCGCGCGTCGAGGAAGGAGTCCCGACGCTCCTCGTTCCTCTCCTCGAGCCCCGCCCCGAAGCGCTCATATTCGTGACAGGCAAGGCCGAGGCTCTCGGCAACGGGCTTGCCGGAATCGACGCCGCCGCCGCGTGCGGTCCTGAGGGTCAGCGCCTCCCGGCAGCCCAGCTCGCGCGCCAGCGCCGCGCAGGCCGGCGAGTCGTAGCCCGAGCTGCAGGTCGCGACGAGATCGCCATAGGGCGTCCGGCGCTCCGGCGCCCGGGCGTTGTCGATGATCCTGCGGAGCGTCTTGAGCAGGAGCCGCCGATACCCGGCGAAATCGGCGAAGTCCTCTGTCGCCCCTATCGCTGGTCCGCTCTCCGCGATCCGGAGCCGCCCCGGATCGATTGTCCACATGCCGAACGCGAGGCGGAGCATCATCCCGGTCGGGGTGCGATAGAGGATGCGGTCGTAGTGGTGGAACCCCGCCATCGATGTCTCTGCGCACTTGCGGGCGGCGCCGAGGTCGCGCGGCATCGCATCTTTCGAGAGCGCGATCGCAAGGTGGATCGAGTTCGATACGGCGAGGTAGCCGCGCCCGACGAAGCAGTAGACGGGATCGAGCGAATGCGACGGCCCGAACACCACTATGCGCTTGCCGTCGATCACCGCGCCGGAGCCGCACCGGAACGGGGAGCTCAGCGCACCCTTGGCCGAGAACGGTCCGGCCCATGCGCCCTCGGCAATGAAGTCCTCGCCGCGTTCGATGCCGCGACCGGCGTGAACCGTCGTCCGCCGCGGCTTGATCAGCAGCCCCCAGGCGTTCGGAGGGAGGCGATCCTCCTCCCGGTAGCCGGCAGCAAGGGACAGAAACGGTCTTTTGCGGTCACGTCGGCGCTTCATCTCGCTTGCTTTCCCGTCGCTCGCGCGGATCCCGAACAGATCTCACCCCGATACGACAAGTGCGACGGAAACGACACTATCGCGGCCGACGGCGCAGACTGCGTCCGCTCACGCTGAAGCCGGTCCCGGCTCGGAGCATGGACCTGGGGTGGCGCATCGACAGCCGTCGTCCCCGCCGTGGAGCTGTCGGTGTAGGGACGGGTGAGCCACCGACGGCAGGGGCTTTACGTCCGTTCCGCAGTGCGGGATGCTGACCGTGCGATTCGTTGCAGGAGGTTGCCATGCCGCGGTTGTTTACCGGCATCGAGATCCCCGCCGAAATCGGCGACCGTCTCTCCCTCCTGCGGGGCGGCCTGCCCGGAGCCCGCTGGATCGACCGGGAAAACTATCACCTCACGCTCCGCTTCGTCGGCGATGTCGACAGGGACGTCGCCGAAGACATCGCCGATGCCCTTGGTCGTGTCGGCCGGAGCGGCTTCGAGGTGGTGATCGAAGGGCTCGGCGCCCTTGGCTCGAAGAAGCCCCATTCTCTGGTCGCCCGGGTCAGGCCCAACCGGGCGCTGGTCGAGCTTCAGGCGGAGCATGAACGGCTGATGCAAAGGATTGGCCTCCCCGCGGAGCAGCGCAAGTACACGCCCCACGTCACCTTGGCGCGCCTCCGCGGCGCCAGCGAGCGCGATATCGCCAACTACCTTTCGCTCCGCGGCGGCTTCTCGACCGAGCCGTTCCCGGTCGAGCGTTTCGTCCTCTTCTCGTCCCGTAATTCGGTCGGTGGCGGCCCCTATGTGGTAGAGGAGGAGTATGCGCTTCGACCTGCCGCCCGGGCCGAGGACCGCGGACGCGCCCATGGCAACGCCACTTGGCTTTGAGGCTCGCGCCGCGGCCATGGCGCGCATACCGGAGTGGCATGCGGTGGCCGGCCGGGACGCGATAGCGCGCACCTTTGTCTTTGCCGATTTCAGCCATGCCTTCGGCTTCATGGTCCGCGCGGCGCTTGCCGCCGAGAAGATGGACCACCATCCGGAGTGGACCAACATCTACAAGACCGTCGACGTCGTTCTCACATCCCACGATGCGGGCGGCGTCACCGATCGCGACGTCCGTCTCGCCGAGGCGATGGACCGCCTCGTCGGCGGCTAAGGCTTCGGCGGCCCACGCTATTGCTGCCCGCACCGTCGCACCCCATGTGGATGGGCGATCACTTTTCGGCGAGATCACCATGAGCGACGTCAAATACGGAGAGATCCTCGGTCCCGAGGATGAGGCCAGCCGCACCCGCCGGGTGCGCGGCCGGTTCTGGTCGACGTTCAGGCGCGCCGCGCGCGCCGTGCCGTTCTCTGAAGATCTCGTCGCGGCCTACTTCTGCGCGATGGATGCCGAGACGCCAGGCCGGGTGCGGGCGATCCTTCTGGCGGCACTCGCCTACTTCGTCCTGCCCTTCGACAGCGTCCCCGACATCCTCGCCGGCATCGGCTTTGCCGACGACGTGACGGTGCTTGCCGCAGCCATCGCCGCCGTCAGTGCGCATATCCTGCCGCGCCATCGCGCCGCAGCCCGGAATGCGCTCGCCGATGCCGCGCCGGGGCCGGCGGCCTGATACGCCCGCTGCATGCCGCTCCCTCAACCCCGACGGGATAAATTGGGGTTGGGGGAGGACAGGCACGACGTATCGCGTCATCATGGCGAGGGACGAATCACAATGCCCCGTCCGCGGGCGTGACCATATTCTCGTCCTTTTTCTGGGCCTTTTCAGCGCTTGCAGGGAGGCTTTGCGAAGCGGCTACCGGGCTGGGGATTCACGAAAAAGTAACCCTGTTTGGCGCAGTTTCGCTGGGCTTTTCCGCGACGGGGCAAGACGGAAGACAGTAGCGAACCGGTGACAGGAACATGAAGGCACGCATTCTCATCACGGCCCTCCTTGCCGCGGCGGCTACGCCCGCCTTAGCCGCGACGAGCATCGGCACGTTCAAGCAATGGGGCGCGTACACCTCCAGCGATTCCAATGGCAAGATGTGCTTCGTCGCGTCTCAGCCGCAGAGCTCGAAGTACCAGCCCAACAACGTGTCGGCGCGCGACCCGGTGTTCTTCATGGTCACGACGATCCCTGGCAAGAACATCCGCAATGAGGCCAGCACGATCATCGGCTATCCTTTTGCCGACAACGTGAAGGTAACGGTCGAGATCGACGGCTCGAACAAGTTCACCATGTTCACCGACAAGGACAGCGCCTGGATCGAGAACCCCTCGCAGGAGGCGGACCTGATCGCGGCGATGCAGAAGGGAACCCGGATGACGGTGATCGGCAAGTCGCGCCGCGGCACGCTGACGACCGACACCTATTCCCTCTCCGGAATCACCGCCGCGCTCGATGCCATGGCCAAGGAGTGCCCGTAGGCGTCCAGGGTCTGCTATAGGGGCGCGGGACGGCCAGAGGCTTCCGCGCCAGTCGCGCCGTTCCCATATTGACCCGCGGGCTTGGCGGCAGGGACTGGACGGCGATGCCAGAGCATTCGGAACTGACGGGCAACCGGCACGGCCAGGCGGGCGAAAAGCCGTCGCTGGTCGGGATGACCCGTGAGCAGCTCGCCCGGGCCCTTGCCGGCATAGGCATTCCCGAGCGTCAGGCGCGCATGCGGACGGCCCAGCTCTGGCACTGGCTCTACATCCGCGGCGCCACCGACTTCGCGGCGATGACCAACGTGTCGAAGGAGCTCAGGGCCGAGTTTTCCCATCACTTCTCGCTGGACCGGCCCGAGATCGTCACCGAGCAGGTGTCCGAAGACGGGACGCGGAAGTGGCTGCTCCGCTTTCCTCCGCGCGGCGCCGGGCGGCCGGTCGAGGTCGAGACGGTCTATATCCCCGAGGAAGGCCGCGGCACGCTCTGCGTCTCGAGCCAGGTCGGCTGCACGTTGTCCTGTACCTTCTGCCACACCGGCACTCAGAAGCTCGTCCGCAACCTCCTGCCGGAGGAGATCGTCGGCCAGGTCCTCCTCGCCCGTGACCGTCTCGGCGACTATCCCGGGCACAGCCCCGCGGATGGGGTGGTCGCGCCGGCGACGGGCCGGCTCGTCTCCAACATCGTCATGATGGGCATGGGCGAGCCGCTCTATAACTACGACAACGTCAAGGCCGCTCTGCTGATTGCCGCCGATGGCGATGGCATCGGCCTGTCGAAGCGCCGGATCACGCTGTCGACCTCCGGTGTCGTGCCGATGATCCCGCGGATCGGCGCGGAGACCGGCGTCATGCTGGCGATCTCGCTCCACGCCGTCCGCGACGAGCTTCGCGACGTCCTGGTGCCGCTCAATCGCAAGTATCCGATCGCCGAGCTGCTGGCCGCCTGCCGCGCCTACCCCGGGCTCTCCAATGCCCGGCGCATCACGTTCGAGTATGTGATGCTCAAGGACGTCAACGATTCGCTCGCCGACGCGCGCGAGCTGGTCCGGCTGCTCGCGGGCATTCCGGCAAAGATCAACCTCATCCCGTTCAATCCCTGGCCTGGGACCGACTACGAGTGCTCGGACTGGGCCCAGATCGAGCGGTTCGCCGACGTGGTCAACCGCGCCGGCTATGCCTCGCCGATCCGGACGCCGCGCGGCCGCGACATCCTTGCCGCCTGCGGTCAGCTCAAGAGCGAGACCGAGCGGCTGCGCATCCGCGAGCGCATGGCCCTCGAGGCGATGATCGCGGGTTGACCCGCATCCCCTGACAATTCCGTCGCAAGGCAGAGCGATGCTCGGCCCCTTTGGCGTCTCGCTGCGGATGGAGAACGGAGATGGACTGGAAACTCGAGCTCGTCGCGGTCCGGGTCACCGATGTCGATCGGGCCAAGGCGTTCCATAAGGACAAGTTCGATTTCGACGCCGATGATGATCACATGGTCAGCGAGGCGCTCCGCTTCGTTCGACTCACGCCGCCCGGATCGGGATGCTCGATCGCCATCGGCAAGGGGCTGACCAAGGCGGAGCCCGGCTCGGTCGAGGGCCTCCAGCTCGTTGTGTCGGATATCGTTGCCGCCAGGGCTGAACTCGCCGGTCGCGGCCTCGATGTCGGCGACATCGAGGACTACCCTTGGGGACGCTTCGCCTTCTTCGCCGTTCCCGATGGCAATCGCTGGGCGGTGCGGGAGTTGCCGCGCCCGCGCGCGTCATGAAGCGCTGATGTCCGTTCTCCTCCGTCTTCTCCTGCTCGTCCCGTTGGGCTTCGTCGTCGCGGTCGCCGCGGCGGGGACGACGGTGGCCGTCGGGATCGGCGGAGCCGGGGCAAGGCCGGATGCGCAGATCTGGTTCGCGATCGTGGCGGTCTGGGCGGCGCTTTATGCCGGCGCCATTGCCTTTCTGCCCTGGCTGGTCGCCGTGGTGGTGGCCGAGGGCTTCGGACTGCGGTCTGCCTTCTACTGGCTGGCCGTGGGTGGCGCGGTCGGCGGCGCCGCCTTTGCGCTGATCCAGTCTGATGCCGACCTCGCTGTCGTCGACCCGGGAACGACGGTGGCGCTTGCCGCTGGCTTCGTCGGCGGTTTCGCCTACTGGCTGGTCGCCGGCCGGCTGTCCGGCACCGGAGTCGGCCGATCGGCTGACGGTTCGGCCCGCACTTAGTGGAACGATTGCCACGTTTGACGCTGATCTCAAGTAGCCCCCCGCCGCCGTAGCGGCCAACCGCTGTGGCACTCACCGCGATTGCGCGAGCACCAGTCTCACGGCAAAGCCGGCGAGGACGGCGGCGAACAGGTAGTCGACGAATCGCGTGAGTCGCGGCGAGCGCCGGAGCAGCCCGGCGATGCGGTCGGCGAAGAAGATCAATCCGACGCAGACGGGGATGTTGATGACCGCGAAGAGAAGTCCGAGGAACATCAGCTTGCTTGCGGCGTGCGGATCGCCCGGGGAGACGAACTGCGGCAGGAAGGTGACGAAGAAGACGATGATCTTCGGGTTGAGCAGATTGACCAGAAGTCCCTTGAGGTAGACGGCGCGAAGCGGCTCCCTTCTTTCCTTCCGGTCGAGGGAGAGGGCGGAGCCATGGCGGAGCGCGTCGATCGCGAGATAGGCGAGGTAGGCCGCGCCGACGACCTTGAGAATCGTGAAGGCGGTCGCCGACGCGGCCAGCAGCACCGACAGCCCGGCTGTGATCAGGATGGTGTGAATGATGAGTCCGGTCGAGGCGCCGCCGAAGGCCGCAAGGCCTGCCGCGCGCGATTGCGACACGGTCTTGGACAGGAACAGGGTCATGTCCGGGCCCGGCGTCAGGCCGAGGATGACCGATGCAAGGGCATAGGCCGCGATGACCGGAGCGGCGGGCAGGAAGTCGGTGAGCATGGGCGATGTCCGTCGGAACGACCAACCCTAGCCGATCGGCGTCGTTGTGGGCAGTGCGGTCTACCGCGCCGGGCGCGCCGCCCTTAGAGTGCTGCCGCACAGTGGCGAAGGACCCATGTCAGATCCCACCCCTGCCCGGCGTCATCCGCTGCCGATCATCGGCGCCCATCCGATTGCGGCGGCGCTCGGTCTTGTCCTGATCGCCACGGCGATTTTCCTCGCCTTCCCGCAGATCGATATCTGGTTCAGCGAACTGTTCTACCGGAGCCGCGGCGGCTTCTGGCTCCGCAAGAGCGACCTGCTCGGGTTCTTCCGCAGCACCAACGACGTGCTGATCGCCGCGATCGTCATCGTCCTCCTGGCATCGGTGGCGGTGAAGCTCGCCCGGCCGGAGAGGCCCAGTCCGGTTCCGCCCAATCTCGTCATCTATCTTCTGTCGAGTCTCGTGCTCGGCCCGCTTCTGCTCGTGAACGTGTGGTTCAAGAACACCTGGGGACGGCCGCGCCCGATCCAGGTCGATCTGTTCGGCGGCGCCGCGCCCTATGTCGAAGTCTGGCGCGTCACCGACTGGTGCGACCGCAACTGCTCGTTCGTCTCGGGCGAAGCCTCTTCCGCGATCTGGCTGGTGGCCGTCGCACTGCTGCTCCCGAATCCCTATCGCGTCCCGGCGACCGTGCTGACCGCGATCTATGCCGTTCTCCTGTCGCTGAATCGCATCGCCTTCGGCGGGCACTTCCTGTCGGATGTCGTTCTCTCCTTCGCGCTGACGCTGCTTCTGGTTGCAGTGTTGCACCGCTTCATCGTCGCGCGGCCACCGACGTGGCTTGCCAATGCCCGCCTTGAGGCCGGCCTCGCCCGGATCGGACGGGCTCTCCGGGGCGGAGCGGCCTGATGCCCGTGATTGCGGATGCCGTCGCCGCCGGGCGCGCCATCATGCCGACAACGGCGGCAAGCGCGTCGAGTGCCCCGACGGGATGAAGGCCGACAAAAGGGCGAGTGCGCTGCGAGGCGCAAGCAGGCTCATCGGTCAGCAGGACGCGGACGTTGCCCGGCGACGCCGCGTCCTGTAATCCGTGGCTCCTTCCTTCAGGAGTTACGGGCATGGCTGACGTCAAGAAGGTGGTGCTTGCCTATTCGGGCGGGCTGGACACCTCGATCATCCTCAAGTGGC